>DATCMP010000335.1:0-8466 GCA_036563365.1 Thermomicrobiales bacterium | reverse complement strand
AGCACGAGTACGTCGCTGGAAAAGTTTTCGCGATGGTCGGTGGCTCGCCGACGGATAGCGAGATTGCCCCGAACGTAATCACGGCTTTAGGCCCACAGTTGCGGAAGCGCGGCTGCAAGGTATACACGAGCGATCTACGGGTTGCGATACCGCACCTTGATATTTATACCTATCCGGATGTGACGGTGGTGTGCGGCGAGCGGCAGTTTGATGGGAAGGATGGGGGGCTGCTCAATCCGACGGTGTTGATCGAAGTGCTCTCACCGGCGACCGAGCGCTACGATCGGGGCATGAAGTTCGGGCGTTATCAGCGGCTCGCCAGTTTGCGCGAGTATGTCCTGATCGCGCAAGCGTATCCGTTCATCGAACGACTATCGCGATTGGAAAATGACCTCTGGTCGCGGGATTTTGCTGATGACTTGGGCACGGCGATCGCCTTGCCCTCGATCGATTGTGCCTTATCGCTCGCCGACGTCTATGCTGAGGTGACGTTCGACGAAGCGAATGGCAATCCTGTCGGCTAAAGAAAAGTCATTCCTGTTTGCTGATTGACTCCTTTCCCTCACGGCGCGGCGAACGCGGCGAAGCTGGCGTCGTAGAAGCGGAGGTATTCGCCGAGGTGCGCGGTCCAGTAGATGTTGGAGTGGTCGCCCGGCCCCTCATGGAACTCATGCGGAATGTCGTTGTCGACCAATGCCTGCTCGAAGAGCAATTGTCCCGCCCGGAAGCCATCTTGGAAGCCGAAATCGAGCCAGATCGTCAGTGTGCGGGCGATCTCGGGGCGGTCCGCGACGAGTTGCGTCGGGTCGCGCTGCGCGAAATCGGCATCGTCGCCGAAATAAGTGGGCACCTCGGCGCGCGGGCGGAACGAGGGGCTGTGCGCCCCGACGATGCCGAACGTGTCGGGATGGTTGAGCGCGATCTGGAGTGCGCCGTGCGCGCCCATCGAGAGGCCGCCGATGGCGCGGTCGTCGCGCTCCGGCAACGTACGGTAATGCTGATCGATGTCGGGGACGACATCATCGGCGACGTAGGTCGCCCACTGCGGCCCACCCGCGACTTGATCGACCCAATAGCCTTGCTCGCCGTGCGGGAGGGCGATGATGAACGGGTGGATCGCACCGTTGCCCATCAGGCTATCCGCCGCTTCACGCACCCCGTAGCCGAGCCATTCGTCCGCGTTCCCGCCGATACCGTGCAAGAGATAGAGCGTCGGGTAACGCACTGCGGGGTCGTCATCGTACCCGGCGGGAAGATAGACATAATAGTGCACGGGACGACCGAGCGTGGCGCTAGCGAAAAAACGTTCCTCGACGCGGGAGGGTGAGGTGGGCGTGACGAGCGGGGCGGTGTCCAGGGACGCCATGACCGTGCGCGGTTCGCTATGCACGAAGGTCAGGATAGTCGTCGTATCCTCGGGCGCTGTCGAAGCCGCCGTGGCGGTGGCGATGGTGGACGCCAGCGGTGCCGTTGGCAACATGGCATTGAACGTGGATTTCGCCAGCGGTGATGCGGTCGCCATCGGAATGGTCTCGGTCTGCTTGGGGGGCATCGCGGAACTGATCGCGGTCAGGGGAATGATTAGCAGGGAGGTGACCAGGAGCAGGGCGGAAATGAGCGATAGGCGCATGGTGCTCTCCTGATGCGTCGGGGGATATAGGGTGCGCTGGGGTACGGGGCGCGTATTGCCGATTGTGCGAAGGTGGTATGCCGATGAGCGGGAGCGGGCGATTATTGTTGTCGTACCAGCGCGGGCAATCCGTCACGCCGAGATGTCAACCTCCGGAGTGTAGGGCGGCTTGATGAGAAGATGGTTTCGGAAAAATGAAAAAGCGATGAGAGAATAGGACCGTTGCTTGCCTGCGGGAATCGCAAGCGCAGCAAACGGGCGCCGAGGACAGCGTAGGCGTCCTTTGGGGGAGGTACCGGGAAATGGGGACGATCTCACCGTGGCGCTGATCGGTGGAGATTCTTCGCAGGTGGTAGTGGCGGTGAAGTGGTCCCCGCCGGGAGCGGAGCAGTGGCCCTTGTCGTATTGACGGGGTACGCTACGCTTGCAACAGCGGGTTTTTCGGTGCGTTGTCGGCACCGCCGATAGAGGATCACGAACATAGCCAGAGGGAAAGGGTGCCATGTATCTCCCAGCACACTTCGCCGAGGAACGCGACGAGACGATCGGTCGGCTGATCGCCGACTATCCGCTCGGCACCCTGGTCACGCTCGGGAGCGAGGGGCTGAGCGCGAACCATATCCCGTTCCTGTTCGACAGTGAGGCGGGGCCGCACGGCACGGTGCGCGGTCACGTTGCGCGCGGCAATGCGGTCTGGCACGACCACGTGCCCGAGCATGAGGCGCTGGTGATCTTCCAGGGGCCGCAGGCGTATATCTCGCCGAACTGGTACCCGACGAAACAGGACGAGCATCGGGTGGTGCCGACCTATAACTACGCGGTCGTCCACGCCTATGGTGAGTTAATCATCCACGACGATGAGAAATGGTTGCGGGCATTCCTGGGGCGACTGACGAAGCGGATGGAGTCGCCCCAGGAACGCCCGTGGAAGATGGGCGACGCGCCGCAGGAGTATCTGGCGACGATGGTCCGGGGGATCGTCGGGATCGAGATCGTCCTCTCGCGACTCGTCGGGAAATGGAAAGTCAGCCAGAACCGGCTGCCTGTTGATCGTGAGGGCGCGGCGGCAGGGTTGCGCGCTGCGGGTGGCGCGGAGCAGGCCGCGATGGCCGCGCTGATCGCGGAGTACGATCGGCATGAGTGAGTGGTTCACGGTTGAGCCGATCGATCCGCGCACGTTCGCGATCAGCGAGTATGGGCACTGGGAAGAGGTCCATTCCTATCTCGTCCTCGGCGCGGAGCGTGCCGCGTTGATCGATACCGGCCTCGGCGTGGGCGATCTCCGCGCGCTTATCGACAGCCTCACCGATTTGCCGGTCACGGTGCTGCTGACCCATGCCCATTGGGATCATACCGGTGGCCTTGCTGGCTTCGCGGAGATCGGTGTGCATCCCGCCGATGCCGCCTGGCTCGAAGATGGGTTGCCGTTGCCGCTCAACGCGATGCGCGCCGATTTCGCTCGGCACCCTTTCACGCTACCCCCGCCCGCTGACTTTGACCTCGCCACCTGGCGACCGTATCAGGCGCGACCGACACGCCTACTCCACGATGGCGAAGCGATCGATCTCGGCGGGCGGCGGCTCGCCGTGCTCCACACGCCGGGTCATGCTCCCGGCCATATCACCCTGTTTGAGCCGACGACCGGCTACGTCTTTACTGGTGACCTGATCTACCGTGGCGAATTGCACGCCTTCTACCCGAGCACCGATCCGGTCGCCTTTGCCGATTCGGTCCGTCGCCTGCACCGGTTACCGGATGTGACGACCCTCTTGCCGGGTCACCGGGCGCTTGGACTCGATCGCGCAGATCTCGATCGTGTTCACCATGCGTTCGAGGAGCTGCGCGACCGGCACCTCCTCCATCACGGGGGCGGGCTGCATGACTTTGGTTCGTTCAGTATCAGACTCTGATGATCGCGGCTTGATGATCGGGGTTTGAGTCTTGCTTGCTCTATCGCCGGTTGCCCTGCGTGCAAGATACGTTAATGCGCCATCGCGGCCGGTGCGCCACTCAGGTGCGTGAGCTTGTCGCGGCGGAAGCCGCGCCAGACGAGGAAGGCGTTGAGCGCCCAACCGGGCAAGCAGACCGCCCAGATGATCGGCAGCGAGGGGTTGAAGAACTCGATCAGCAGGAAGCTGAGCCCCACGCCGAGCCACATCCCGGTCGTGTTGGTGATCAGCGGCAACCGCGTGTTCCCCGCGCCGCGCAACGCCCCCGCCCAGACGAACCCCTGGCCCCAGAGCGGCAGCGAGAAGGCCAGCACCCTCATGCTGCGCGCGCCGAGTTCGGCCACCGCCGGGTCGGCGGTGAAGATGTGCATGATCGGGTTGGCGAAGATGAAGAAGAGGGTCGCCATCACGCCCATCCAGATGCAGACCCACACCGCCGCCGCGTGCGCCGCCGCGCGGGCGTCCTCTTTGCGCCCCGCGCCGAGGCTCTGTCCGACCAGGACGCTCGTCGCCATCCCGAAACCGATACCGGGCAGGAAGCCGACCGAGAGGGCGTTGAAGCTGATCCGCTGCGCCGCGAGATCGCTCGTGCCGAGCGCCGCGATGATGATCGTCATCATCGTGAAAGCGGTGGCGATCAGTGATTGCTCGATCGCCGCCGGGACACCGAGCGCCAGCACCCGGCGCACCGGCGCGAAACGCGGTCGCCAGTCGAACCAGCCGCGCAGCTTGAGCGCGCCGCGCCCGCGGATGAGGACGATGAGCAACACCGACGCGCCGACGAAGCGGCTGGTCGCGGCGGCCCAGGCCGACCCTTCCGCGCCGAGCGTCGGCAAGCCGAGGTGGCCGTAGATCAGCGCCCAGGCGAGGCTGGCGTTGATGATGTTATCGACGATCCCGACCAGCATCGGGGTACGGGTGTCCCCCGCGCCGCGCAGGATCGCCCCGGCGACGAAGACGAGGAGGAGCCCCGGCAGGGTGATCATCGTGATTTGCAGGTAGCTGGTCCCCACGGCGGCGACGTCGTCAGCGACGCCGAACGTGCCGATGATCCTGCCCGCGCCCCACGCGCCGAGCGCGGCGACCGGCAACGCCGCGAAGAGCCCCCAACTGAGCGCCTGCTTCGCGACCTTGATCGCGTTGCGCGGGTCGCCCGCGCCGATCGCGTGCGCCACCATGATCGACGCGCCGACGGTGACGGCGCTGAGGATCGAGAGGAGGAAGAAGAGGACTTGCAGCGCCGTGCCGACCCCGGCGATCGCCGCCGCACCGAGCCGCGCGACCAGGATCGTATCGACCACCCCGACGAATGTTTCGAGCAGGTTCTGCGCGATCACCGGCCAGGCCAGATTGATCACGCGGCGATACATCGAAGGGACGGGCATGCTTGCCGTCGCGACGATCGGTGGGCTTTCCCTTTCCTCGATTGGTGTGACGAGTTCCTGTAATTCGAGCGCCACCGTACCTCCTTGTTGCCGTCGTCAAACCTCATTGTTTGCATCCGCTCAACTATACGGGGCTCCGCCCGCCCGGACACCCCGACAGATGGGTAGGTTTCCCCTGTACTCCTGGTCAGTCTTCTAACTGGCGTGGCTCGTGGTTGGCACGGATGATGCACTGATGTCCGTTGAGCGTCGGGTAGTGGCGTTCCGATATTGGATAGCGGCCTATCCGGCCACCTAGGAGTCGATGATGAGCGATCAGAAGACGCAGGAAGAGGGACGCAAGAAAATCGGCGAGCTGATCAAAGATATTCAGTTCGCGATGCTGACGACGGTGGAGCCGGATGGCACGATCCGCAGCCGCCCGATGGCGACGCAGAAGCAGGAGTTCGACGGCGACCTCTGGTTCTTCACCGGGGCGAGTTCACCGAAAGTGAGCGAGATTCGCGCCGATAGCGAAGTCAACGTCAGCTTCGCCGATCCCGCGAACAACGCCTATGTCTCGGTCTCCGGCACGGCGCAACTGGTGCGCGATCGGCGGAAGATCGAAGAATTGTGGAACCCGATCCTCAAGGCGTGGTTCCCCGACGGCCTCGACGATCCCGACCTCGCCTTGCTGAAGGTGACGGCCACGCAGGCCGAGTATTGGGACTCGCCGAACGGCAAGGTTGTGCAGGCGCTCGGCTTCGCCAAAGCGTTACTCACCGGCAAGCAGGCCGACGGCGGCGAGAACGAGAAGGTCAGTCTGGCCGATTAGGGGCGGGGGAGCCGGACCACCCCCCCGCCGCCTGCGGGCGGCGACCCTCCCCGTGTCGGGGAGGGTGAAAAGCAACTACAATGCGACGCTCCTTCCGCCTCTCCTGGAATGGGGCAAGTGTCCCCTGAGCGGCGGGGTTAAGGGCCATTCTCCATGCACCAACAAGGGCGCACCAACAAGGGCGCACCAACAAGGGACATCAACAAGGGGGCCAGCGAACATGGCGAACGAATTGCAAGGGCGCAAGGTGGCGTTCCTCCTCACCGATGGCGTGGAGCAAGTCGAACTGACCGCGCCCTGGCAGGCGATCGGCGAGGCTGGGGCCGAGCGGCACCTGATCTCACTCCAGCCGGGGACGATCCAGGCGATGAACAACGATACGGAGAAGGGCGATACCTTCCCGGTCGATCGGGTCGTCAAGGAGGTCAGCGCCGATGAGTATGACGCGCTGGTCCTGCCGGGTGGCGTGGCGAACCCGGATCATCTGCGGACGGATAAAGACGCGGTTCGCTTCGTGCGGGAGTTTTTCATCGCCGGGAAGCCGGTCGGCGCGATCTGCCACGGGCCGTGGACGATCGTGGAGGCCGATATGGTGCGGGGGCGCACGCTGACCTCCTGGCCGAGCTTGCAGACCGATATCCGCAACGCCGGCGGGCAGTGGGTCGATAAGGAAGTCCAGACCGACAACGGCCTCGTCACCAGCCGCAACCCCGGCGATCTCCCGGCCTTTTGCCGGAAGATCGTCGAAGAGTTCGCCGAAGGCCGCCATGAGGTGCAGGCGCAGATGGCCTCTGCCGACGCCGCGACCGGCATCGCCTAGCGCAACGGAAAATAGCGCGTTGCGGCTGTCCGTGTGGGCTCCTGGGCGCACCCGCCGCAGATCAAGAACGTGAGGGTAACGGTGGTCAATCAGCAAGCAAATATCGCCAATCGCAAGGTCGGCTTCGCGCTCTCGCACGAGCAGTTCCCGGTGCCGACCCTAATCGAATTTGGGATCGCCGCCGAGGAGGCGGGGTTCGACTTCCTCTGGACCAGCGATCACTTCCAGCCGTGGATGGAGAACCAGGGCCATGCCGGGCAGGCGTGGGTGACGATGGCGGCACTCGGCGCGCGAACGCGGCGGATCCCGTTCGGCACCGGGGTGACCTGCCCCTCCTATCGCTATCATCCGGCGATCGTCGCGCAGGCGTTCACCAGTCTGGCGCAGCTCTATCCCGGGCGGGTCTTCCTCGGGGCGGGCTCGGGCGAGGCGTTGAACGAGCAGGCGGCGACCGGCCAATGGGACGAATGGGCGACGCGCTCCGATCGCCTGGTCGAGGCGATCGACTTGATTCGCCAACTTTGGACCGGCGAAGAAATCGCCTTCAAGGGCCAATTCTTCCAGACGACCGCGCGGCTCTACGACACCCCGCCCCAACCGGTGCCCCTTTACGTCGCCTCGAACGGGGCGAAGAGTATGAAGCACGCGGGGGAGGCGGGCGACGGCCTGATCACCGATGCGGAGAGCCTCGCCGACGAGGACCGGATGAATACCTATCGGGAGGCGGCGCGCGGGGCCGGGAAAGACCCGTCCGCGATGCCGGTGATCGTCGAGCAATTCGTCGTTGTGGGCGGCAAGGCCGAGGCCGAGGAAGCGGCAACCTTCTGGCGCTTCATCCCCAAGGCGTGGGATGCATTTGTGGATGTGCATGATCCGCGCGAAATCCTGCGCGGTGCCGAGGCCGAGACGCCGCTCGAAGAAGCCTATGGCAAATGGCCGGTGAGCGATGATCCGGCGGTCCACGTCAAGGCGCTGCAAGAACTCTTCGCGCAGGGGGCGACACAGATCGTCGTCCACGCCGGGCAGCAGGATCAGCAGCGCGTGATCGCCTTCTATGGCAAAGAGGTCTTGCCGCAGTTGCGCGCCGCTGGCACCAGCGCGGCCCGGCCATAATACGACACCCGGGATGGAGCGCAGCCCGCAAAAATTGCCTATCCGGGGGTATTGACAATCCGGCAACACGATGATACAGTACGTACATCAACGATGCAGCCCCCCGGAGACGGGACGGTGGACCCGCAAGGGGACACCGAAAGGTCGAAGTGGGCGGCGGCGCGAGGGCGACAGACTTTCGGGTCAGGCGTTTCTCGGGCGCGATAGGGCGGAGCCGCAAGGCGAAGCACGATCGCTGCGGAGTTGGACGCAGGGTGCCGATGGCCTTTCGGGGTTGTCGGCATTTTGCGTTTAACGAGTGGGCAGAGTGGTGCGGGTAGGCCAGTGGGTCAGTGACGAAGATTAACAGGAGACATGGAGACACGCAGGGGGCGAGGAGAACCGAATGGGGAATGACGAATGGGGAATAACGAGTGACGAGTGACGAAGCGGGAGTGTAGGTGAGCGTGGTATGCGTCCCCCAGCCCCCCAATTCTGGGGGGTATGCGGCGTTGTGACGCCGGGAGGTTGTGGGAACGCCACCGCCTTCCAACGGCTGTTACCCCAGCATTGGGGGCTGTGGTCGCCCCTATTCGTCATTCGTCATTCCCCGTCCGTCTCTCCCCGCCCCCTCCGTATCTCCGTGCCTCCTGTTCCGTCTCTACTCGTCTACTACGACCACTCGCACCACTACGCCCACTAACCATAAGGATTATCATGCCCCGCCTACTCAGACTCAGCGATGTGCGCGCCACGGCGGAAGGGGAGCAGCCTGC
>DATCMP010000332.1:0-5929 GCA_036563365.1 Thermomicrobiales bacterium | reverse complement strand
ATGCCTTCAACGAAGGGCTCGGCTGTGTCCGCCCCGGCGGGCGCTACGTCTCGATCGGCAACGTCTCGCCCGGCCACCTGACGCAGTTCGACCCCGGTCTGCTGAACCGCAAAGCGGTGCAGATCATCCCGGTGATCCGCTACCAGCCCTGGTATCTGCTGAAATCGCTGCATCTCCTCGCCAGCACCCAGGAACGCTACCCCTGGAGTTCGCTGGTCGATCAAGACTTCGCCTTCGAGGATGTCGACAACGCCCTCCTCCGCTCCGAGCGCCGCGAAGTTCGCCGTGCGAGTATTGTTATTGGGAAGTAGCCAGTAGCCAGTAGTCAGTAGTCAGTGAGGAACGAAAGGCATCGCAGCAGTTAGCGGACGCGACGCCAGTGTAACGAGCAACTGACTACTGACTACTGACTACTGGCTACTACGGAGCCTTCATGGGCGAACTGGCCGGCCTGGGGGCCGCGATTATCTGGGCGACGACCAACATCGTGTTGCGCGGTCAGTCGGTGCGACTCGGTGCGGTCACGGTCAATGCGTGGCGCACCGTCTTTGCGGCGATCTGTTTCGTCATCATCTTCCTGTTAACGCGCCCGCTCAGCACCTTCGCGCAGCTGCCGTTGCGGGGGGTCTTGGCGCTGCTGACCGGCGTGATCTTCGGGATGGTGATCGGCGATGTCCTCCAATTCACCGCGATGACGCGGATCGGCGTCGCCCGCGCGATGCCGATCAGTTCCTGCTTCCCGCTCTTCACCATCGCCATCGCCGCTATCTTCCTCGGCGAGCGGATCACCGGGCGTACCGTCATCGGCGCGTTGCTGGTGATCGGCGGGGTCGTGCTGGTCGCGCTGCCGAGCCGCACCGGCGTGGTCGGCGCGACCGCGGGTGCGCCGCCGATCCCGCGCTACTGGATCGGCGTGGCGATGGCCCTGACCGCCGCCATCTGCTGGTCCTGCTCCACCACCCTCTCGCGGATCGCCCTGCGCGACATCGACGTGATCACCGCCAACACCATCCGCATGCCATTCAGCGCGGCGGTCTCGCTCCTGCTGAGCCTCCGCAGCGGCGGGCTGCCGCCGCGCAAGTTCGGGCATACCAGCCTCGTCATCCTGATCCTCTGCGGGATCATCGGCACGGCGGGTGGCGGCTTCCTCTACCTGACCGCCATCGAACTCGCCGGGGCGGCGAAGACCGCCGTCCTCGGCTCTGCTGCGCCGATCTTCGGGCTGATCGGCTCCGTGATCTTCCTGCGCGAGCGTCCCAGCCCGCGCGGGATCGTCGGCACGCTTCTCTCGGTGGCGGGGATCGCCCTCGTCGTCTGAGCAGGGGTTGTCGCAGCAGCAATAGGGGGGCATCGATGACCGCGCAAACGATCCTCGAAGTGAAAGAGAAGCTGAACGGCGAACGGCATGAGTTTGCCAGCGCCCTGCTGGCCCACACGCCGGACGAAGTCGTCTCGCTCTATACCTTGCCGCGGGATGGCGGGCTCGGCGGGGTTGCGCTGCAAGGCGGGACGCGCTGCCTCGGCTATTTCTGGCCCGCCCGCCCGTACAACATCTATCACGCCGTCGATGGTGCCGGACGAACCCTGGTCGTCTACATCAATCTCAGCGACCGCACCGTCATCACCGCGGAGGCGATCACCTGGCGCGACTTGATCGTCGATCTCGTCATCACCCCGGACGGCCAATGCCGCGTCCTCGATGAAGATGAGCTGCCGACCGACCTGGATCCGACGCTCCTGGCCGCGATCAACGCGGCGCGCGACGAACTGCTCACGACCTACCCCACCGTCATTGCCGAACTCGAACGGCGCACGGCGGCGCTGCTCCCGTGAGATAGCGTCGGCGGTGCGAAAACCGGCGCGGTGCAGCTACCCTTTCGGCGGGATCACGCTGGCGGGGAGAGTGAGGCCAGGGATAACCGTCGAGTCGAGTGACTGACCGCGCCCCGCGACCGCGATCAACGTGTAACGACCGTCGAGCGGCGCGGTATGGCGCTCGATTGTCTCTGCGGCCAGATCGAAGAGCCAGGTTTCGGCGATACCAGCCGCCGCATAGAGCGGCAACTTGATCTGCCGATCGTTGTCGCGCGTGGAGTCGGCAACCTCGATGGCGAGCAGCACCTCGTCGTCCGTCGGCATCGGGGCGTCATCGCCCCGATCGGCGAACACGGCGAGATCGGGCTGCGGCATCCCGTCGTTCGAGAGCCGAATCGGGTTCTGCACACTCAAGATAAACTCGTCACCAATATTGCGCGCGATGATCTTCGCAGCGCGGTTGACGCAGTTCATATGCCGGATACCGATCGGGGTTATCTCGACCACCTCACCCGCGAGCAGCTCGGTCCGATCATCCTCTGTCAGTACGCCTGCCTCAACCATCCGCTCGTATTCGTCAACAGTGAAGCGCCGACGGAGACGTTCGATCGCCATCTGCCCCTCCCTCACCTCTACAGCGCAACGCAATACTGGCAATAATAGCCGCCAATGAAACGAACAGGCCCGCCACCCGCAGCATGATCGTGGATGGCGGGCCGAGACGGATCACCCGCAGCGTTAACCCTGCACCAGCTCCGGCAGCGGGATGTTGAACTGTGCGGAGAGGCCCTTCAGGTCCTCCCAGATCGCGTCGGGCAGGGGGATACCGTCGCGCTCGCGGCGTTCGCGCGAGATCTTCTCCGGCTCGCCGGGGGTCAGCACCCGCTGCACCCCCTCGGCGGGCTTAACCTCGCGGGCGGCGGAGAGGGTCGCGCCGGTCAGCGAGCCGTAGCGGTCGGCGTCGCCGAAGAACGACGGGTCGAGGACGATCAGCAGGACGCCGGTGATGTGGCCACTCGGCCCCGCAGCGACTTCATCGGCGCGCCCATGCCGCGCCCCGAGATCCCAGGAGTCGGCGGTCTCGTTCTCGATCATCGCCAGCCCGCCGAGCAACGCGGCGGTCAGCGCGAGGCCGTAACCCTTGTGCCCACCGGCATCGCCGCCGAGCGGCAGCAACGCCCCACCGGCGTAGAAATCATCCGGCTGGGTGCTCGGGTAACCACTCTCATCGATGATGCAGCCCGGGGCAAGTTGCGTCCCCTTCGAGCGCGCGACGCGGATTTTGCCCTCGGCGATCGTCGAGGTAGCGGCGTCGTAGAGCATCGGTCCCTCGTCGCCCGCCGGGACGCCGAACGACCAGGGATTCGTCCCCAGGAAACGTTCGCGCCCGCCGAACGGCACGACGATCCCCGAGCCCGGGCCGGCCGCCCCGTAGGTGACGATCCCGATCAGCCCCCCGGCGACCGCACGCTCGGCATATTCACCGAGGCGACCGATATGCATCGAGTTGCGGATCGCTACCGTCGCGATCCCTTGCTCCCGCGCCTTCGCCATCGCCCATTCGAGGGCGAAGAAGGTCGAGTATTGCCCGAACGATTGTTTCGCGTCGACCACCGCCGTCGCGCCGCGCTCGCGCACGATCTCTGGCTGTGCCTCCGGCTTCAGCACCCCCGCCTGGACCTGCTGGACATACCAGGGCATCCGCAACACCCCGTGCGAATCGTGCCCGGAGAGGTTCGCGCGCACCAGATGATGCGCGACCTCGGCGGCGGCGGTCTCGTCGGCGCCGACCGCGAGGCAAACCTGATGGATGAACGCCTCCAATGGACCGGCGGGACACAACACCTCGGCCATGCAGCTCCTCCTTTCGTCCGTCCAACCTACCCCACCCCGCTGGGCTGGCGCGAGTATACGCCGATCGCGGCGGGTGCGAAAGCTACTGGTCAGACAGCTCGGCAGAGGCAGGGGCGGTGCGTCAATCCTAACCGGACTTAAGACTCAATCGCCTTCAGCCCCAGCGCCACCGCCTCATCCAACCCGAGCGCCCGCCCCTCGGCCCAAGCGGCGTCCCAGAGCGCGGGGCCGAGCGCAGCGCGGGCGGGCGGCTGGAGCTGATCGTTGTGCTGGCGGAAGGTCGGGGAGAGGATCGCGCCGATCTGATCGCGACGCTCCTCGGCCGCACCCCAGAGGCGGGCGGCACGCTCGGGCTGACCGCTCAGCGCGGCGGCCATCGCCAGCAGATCGAGGCAGAGATACATCCCGCGCACCACCCCGAGATCGGCGTAGGCGCGCAACGACTCGCGGAGCGCGGCCTGCCCGCCAACGGGATCAGCCGCGAAGGTCAAGACCCCGCCGAGATGCAGCAAAGAGTTGGCGAGGCCGCGCGGGTCGCCGAGCGCGCGGTGGGTGACCACGCTCTCCTCGGTCAGCGCCCGCCCGGTCAGCAGGTCGCCTTGATGGGTCACCACCCAGCCCAGGCTCATCAGGATATCGGCGATCCCGATCTGGTTCGCCAGCGACCGGTAACGCGCCAGGCACGCCTCGTGGAGCGGGCGGGCGCGGGCGTAATCGGCCTCGTCGCGCGCCACATACGAGAGATGCTCGAAGGTCGCAGCGATGCCAGGCTCGTCGCCATCCTCGCGGTAGAGTTCGAGCGCCGACTGATGCAGGCGCTCTGCATGGCGGTATTCGCCCTGATTCCGCGCCAGGGTGCCGGTGACGTTCAGCGCTCGGGTGCGCAGGCCGCTCGGCGCATTCGGCGCGCTCGCCAGCGCCGTTTCCAGTGCCCGCCGCCCCGTCCGCAGAAAGCCGCGCGCCTCCCAGAACCCGCCGAGCGCGACCGCGAGGCGGAGCCCCCACGACGGCACCCCGCCCGCCAGCGACCAGTCGAGCGCCGCGCGCAGGTTGCCGTGCTCCCAGGCCAGGCGATCGAGCCACTCGCGCAGCCCGATGCCGGAGAGGAACGGTGCCGCTTCCTCGGCGAAGGTCAGGTAATAGGCGGCGTGGGCACGAGCGATCTCCTGGGCCTCGCCGCTCTCCGCGAGCTGTTCCAGCCCGTACTCGCGGATCGTCTCCAGCATCCGAAAGGCCATCTCGCCGTCGGGGCGCTCTTCCTGACGCAGCAGGCTCTTGTCCACCAGCGACTCGAACCCCGCCACGACATCGAGCGGGGCGTCATTCGCCGCATTGCAGATCACGTCCGCCGCTTCCAACGTCCCGCCGCCGACGAAGAGGGCCAGGCGACGGAAGAGGATCTGGTCGGGGATACTGAGCAGATTATGGCTCCAATCGATCGCCCCGCGCAGCGTGCGCTGGCGCTCGGGGAGATCCCGCGCCCCGCCGGTCAACACCCGGAGGCGACGATCCAACCGCGCCAGCAACGCCTGCGGCGCCAGCAACTTCACCCGCGCGGCGGCGAGTTCGATCGCCAGCGGCAGCCCGTCGAGCCGGGCGCAGATCGCGGCGACCGCGTCGGCATTCGCCGCCGTGATCCGGAAATCGGCGCGCGCCGCCTGCGCCCGCTCCGCGAACAGGCGCACCGCCGCAAACTCCCCGAGGCGACTCAGTGGCGGCGGCGCGTCGAGATCGGGCACGTCGAGCGGCGGCACGACCCACTCATGCTCGCCCGACAGGTGCAGCACCGCCCGGCTCGTCACCACGATCTTCAAGCGCGGCGCGGCACCCAGGATCGCCGCGACGAGCGGTGCCGCCGCCGCCACCTGCTCGAAGTTGTCGAGGATCAGCAAGCTCTCGCGCTCCCGCAAGTCGGCCTGCAAACGGTCCAGGATCGGCCGATCGCCGCCGTCGGGGATGCCGAGCGCCCGCGTGATCGCCTGCGCGACCCGATCGGCGTTGTTGAGGTTGGCGAGCGGCACGAAGAAGACGCCATCCGCGAAGGCGTCGAGCAGCACGCTGGCGAGTTGCAGGGCGAGGCGCGTCTTGCCGACCCCGCCCGGCCCGGTCAGCGTCACCAGCCGGATCTCGGGGCGGCGCAGGATGGCGATCAGCGCCGCCGTCTCGCGCTCCCGCCCGATGAGCGAAGTGGTCGGCACCGGCAGACCGTGCGCGCCGTGGTCGGCGGTGCGCAGGGGCGGGAAGTACGCGGGCAGGCCCG
>DATCMP010000328.1:0-12439 GCA_036563365.1 Thermomicrobiales bacterium | reverse complement strand
GCGAAGTCCTGGGTCAGCGCGTAGGCGGCGGCGATGGCGTGCGCTTCTCGCGGTGCTGTACGCAGAGCAGGGCCGACGATGTGTAACAGTGTCCCGAAAGACTGCCTCATCGGTGCGGCTACGCCGAGGTACATGGCCTTTGTGTGAACAGGCAAACCGCGAATACACTATCGTGCCCTGCGCCCTCTCGCGGCTTTCGTCCTTCTCGCAGCTGCCTCTCTCTCCGTAGCTGTGCGCTCTGTGTTCTCTGTGCCCCCTGTGGCTAAACCTCTCGTCCCTATCTCGTCTACGGGGCGGTAATCGTCGCCGGGGCGTTAAAGTCGGAGAAGACGCTCTCCATATAGTGCCCGACCGCGAACATCTGCTGCCGTCGCACGAGGCCATCGCCCTCACCGATCCAGAGGGTCATCCGCCCGCCGCTCGGGGTATCCAAAAAGCTGAGCACCCAGCACGGAACGCCCTCGATCGTTTCGCGCCGAAGCAAGGTTACCTCGGCGGCGGTGCGCGCATACTCGTAGATCGGCCAGCGATAACCGCCCGGATCGGGCCACGCGCTCGGGATCCAGTTGCCGCTCGTCCGATCGTAACGCTGCGTGCCGATGATGATCGTTTCGCTTCCGGCATCGGAACGCAGCCGCAACCGATCGGGCGCGGCCCATTGATAGTACGTCGTCGTGGCGGGGCCACCGGCCCCGATCATCTGCCGCTCGCTCAAGCTGGTTAACCGATTCATCGCCAGATCTGACCGCGCCAGGATTGTGCGCGCGCCGCCGGTCGGCAAGTCGAGCGCGAATGTCGCCTGCGCCGCCGCCCCGCCGCGCGGCGTCACATTCGCCACGATTTGCCACGCGCCGACCCGTGCAAGGTCACCGAGCCCGGTAAAGCGACCACCGCGCGCTGTCAGCGGCACGTCCTGCGGCGTGCCGCCGTCGGGCGGGGTAAGGCGCAGGGTGACAGTCGCATTGTCGATGGTGGCACCGCCGGGATCGCGCAGGGTGACGGAGAGGACAGCGGGACCGCTCCCGGTCGGGCCGATCGTGAGATCGACCAGGGTCGTCCCAGCCGCGCCCGCGATGGTCACACTCTCAGTTGTCGCTGGCGCGGCGGCGTTGTCAGCGCCACTCTCGCTCGCGCTCGCCACCGCGCGGGCGGGTGGCAACGCCGTCAGTAGCCCGACCACCGCCAGCACGACGATACCGAGTGCCGCTTCACCCCACAGCGCGCGCCAATACCGGCGTGTAGGCAGCGCCGTCTCACCTGCGACATGCGCCGCTGTCGCCGCGCGTAAGCGCGGCAGAAATACCAATCGGCTGACAGCGGCCAGGGCAGCCAACGGGATCAGCAGGAGGAGCTTCACGAGCAGGGTGCGACCATAGAGGGTCGCGCCGAGGGTGGTCGGGCCATCGACATGGACCCAGGTCTGGTAGAAACCGGTCAGCGCCAGCGCCTGCACGCACCCAAGGGCCAGCGTCGAGAAGCGCGGCACAACACCGGCGAGTGTCGCGAGTCGCTCGACATCGCTCAAGGCGCGGAGGAGACCTGGCAGGACCAGTACCAAGGTCAGCAAACCACCGATCCAAAGGCCCGCCGCTAGCAGATGGACCCAATCGACCGCGATCGAGAGCGGCACCGGCGCGGTCGTGGCCGCGTGTCCACCGATGGCGGTCAGGAGGGCGCTCGCCACGCCCGCGAGCAGGATCGTCCACCACCCGCGATGCTCGCGTTCAGGCGTTGAGGGATCAGGAGCGGGGTCCTGAAGCTCGGGGGCGACCCGTTCGGTTGCGGGAGGGGCGGCACCCAACTCAAGTTCAGCCCCGATCACCGGTAGGGCGAGCGCCGGGACCAGCAGCAGAGCGAGCCGACCGAGCCAGAGGGTGCCGAAGCGCCCGGTGAGTGTCCCCAGCAGATTGCTCGGCTGAAGCGCGTCGGCGAACGACCCGAACGTACTCGCCAACGACGCGCCCAGAAGCGCGACCACTTGCCCGGCAATCAGGATCGCGACGGCTACCCAAGCCCAACGCACCCCACGCGCCACATAGAGGCGCGCGGCAGCGCCGAACGATGCGGCATCGCGTGCCCACGGCGACGTCAAGATGAACAGCAGGAAGAAGATCGGCCCGATCAAAACGATCAAGCCGAGCAAGTTCAGCCCGCGTCCAACCGCCTGCAAGAGCAGCGGCGCATCCAACGCGGTTGTTTGCGTCGGCGAAGCACCCGCGAGGAGATCGGCTGGTGAGACGCCGACCCCGAAGCGGAACTCCCCGCTGATGGGATGGGTGTCGCTGGAAACAAAGGCATAGCGCGCGGTGTAGACGCCGACCGGGAGCTGCGGCAGTGACACCACGACGCTTAACGGATCGCCAGCGGCGAGTTGTGCGTCGCCCCGATCGACGCGCCGTCCGTTGCCATCGGTCACGAGCAATTGATTGGGGCGTACCTCGACCCGCTCATTGAACGTCAGCCGCACCTCGCCGATACCCGCCGCGACGACGGTACCGCTCGCTGGTTGCGTACGTTGCAAAAACGCATGTGCGGAAATTGGGTGCGCCGTCAATGCAATACCGGTGATGAAGAGTAACGAGCCCAGGACAAACCAAGCCAGCCGACGAACATACGATCGCAAGAGTCCTCCGATGAGCATCCGCAGCCACTACTATCCGGTGCTTGAAGTGTACTGTGACCGCACGGAGGCAACAACGCGACGAAATCGCCAGGGCGGGCGATCGAAGGCCGGGGAATCGCCACACTTCGCACCGGTGAACGCGCGTTGACTACGAAGGGCGGTCGTGGCGGGATCGCCCGCTGATGGTCAGCGATCCGACAATACCGCGCTTGCCCCCACACGTATCCCCGCCCATCCCCACGCCCCTGGCGGGTGGCGGCGCACCGGATACGTCGTCGGCCATTCCTCACTGGACACCGTGAAGAACGAATACCTTATGGGATTATTGTCAGCCGAAACCCCGAGGAGATCTTCACCAAAAGCTTACCCTCCCTCAACGGGGCCTCATCGAGTCTGACTATACTGTTGTACTGCGGTTGCGTGCGCTTGCGGGAAGACAGGCTCGCGTCATCGCGACGAACGCGGGAGCGCCCGTCGCAGGATACCTGCGACGGGCGCTCCCTTTCTCTGGCTAGCGCGGTACTATGGCAGCATCCGCCATTACTTCGCGGGCACGACGTAGGCAACGCTCAGATTGCTAGATAGGCCGTGGGCAACCACACTCACCGCAGAGGCGGGGAGGTTCCAATGGTCGTTCGAGATTGTCACGTCGAGCGACCCGTCACCGCGGGCATAGACGACCTCTTCAGAGCCGGTGAGGAAGGGCACAGCGCTACCATTGGGGAGGTTGTACCAGAAGACGATACGCTCGTCGCGGGCGAAGATCGGGGCGGTCGTGATCCGGTGGTTCGCGTCGATGTGCAGTGACAGATCGAGATCGGCGGGGATGGCGATCTGATACACCGCGTCGACTTTGCTATCGATGCCATGGGCGACGATACCGGTCGCGGCCAGCGGCAGTTGGCGCCAGTCATCGTTGCTGAATGTCACATCCAGGCGACCATCGCTCTTGGCCGATACCCCATTGATCGAACTGGTGGAGTTGAAGCCCCCTGCCGAACCGCCAGGGACGTTGAACCAGAAGGCGATCCGCTCATTCGGCTTGAAGATCGGGCCGGTTGTGGCCCGGTGCCCCGCGTCAATCGATAGCGGGTACGCGCCTGTCTGGGCGGCGGCACCGGCGGGATGGAGGCCGAGGAACGCCGTGACGAGCAAGGCGCAGGCGGCGAGGAGTCGTGCTACTGTTCTCATGGTCATCCTCTTCTCATAGACCGATCCGAGTTAATACGGTGCCGGGGCGCATTGCATGAAGCGTAGGCACAAGCTACGGGACCGACTATTGACTGGCGGGACAACCTCCACAGCCCGCTCTCCTCGGCTCGCCAGCGTGGCTGGCCCGACTATAGATACGTCGTTGAAAGTACGACCGAGGCAGGGCATACGTTACACAACGATATCGGGCGATCGCGATTTCCCACATGGCGTTCCTTGCGAAGGAATCGCTGGACATGTGGATGCTGGTCTTCTATCCCCGCAGATAGGGATCGGCGTAGAGCGCAACCAATCCCCGGGCAGCGGGCCGGGACGACTTAAGACCCTGCGGTACAGGAAGGGTGGTACGCGATGGCGATTATCACGCTGCTAACCGATTTCGGCACGCAAGATGTCTACGTCGGGGCGATGAAAGGGGTTATCCAAACCATTTACCCGATGGCCCACGTCATCGATCTGACCCATGAGGTCACGCCGCAGGCGATCCGCGAGGGGGCTTTTTTGCTCGATGCCGCCTACCGCTACTTTCCGGCAGGGACGATCCACGTCGTAGTCGTCGATCCGGGGGTCGGCACAGCACGCCGGGCGATCGCACTCGGGATCCCCCCAATCGGGATGTTCATCGGCCCCGATAACGGCCTCTTTACCGCGCTGCTGCTCGATCACCCCGCCGCGCAAGCACGCGCCATCGCAAACCCAAACTTTACGATCGCGCGACTCGGTCGCGCGATCAGCGCCACTTTCCACGGGCGCGACATCTTCGCACCGACCGCCGCATGCCTCGCCAGCGGTGCGCCGTTCGATCAAGTTGGGCCACGCCTCGACACCGAGCGACTCATCCGGCTGCCCCGGTTTCGGGCCATCATCGCGGCAGACGGCACGATTCACGGCGAGATCGTGCATGTGGATCGCTTCGGGAATCTGATCAGCAACATCTCGCGTGAAGAGTGCGGGGGCTTCTCCGAGGAGATGTTTGCCACGGCCCGCGTCGTGGTCGCGCAGCATAATTGCCGGGGGATCGCCAATACCTATGGTGCGGCGGCGAGCGGTCAGGTCGTCGCGCTCTTCGGCAGCAATGATCTGCTCGAAGTGGCGCGTGTCAATGGGCGTGCGGATGCTGAGGAAAGTACGCCGACGATCACGGTTGGGACAACGATCACCCTGATACCAAGTGGATAAGGCACACGATTTTCCACCGCGAACGAGCGGAGCGCGTCGATCGGGCGAGGGGGGTGAAGGCGCGCGGTTGCGGTTGTCGGGACGGGCCGTACCGACTATCATTGCCTTCTTATGACGACACGATCGATGACCACCGTACAACAGAAAAAAGACGCGAGCAGCGCGGTACGCGACACCGGCGAGAAGGTGATCGTGACCAATCGCCAGGCGCGTTTCGAATACTCGATCCTCGATAGCGCCGAGGCGGGGTTGGCGTTGACCGGCACGGAGATCAAGTCGATCCGTGCGGGGAAGGTCAACTTGCGCGAGGCGTATGCCCGGATCGAGGCCGGCGAGATCTGGTTGATCAATATGCACATCTCGCCGTATGAGCAGGCGAGCAACTATTTCCAGCACGATCCCCTCCGCCCCAAGAAGCTCCTCCTCCATCGGCGCGAGATCAATCGCCTGAAGGCTGAACTCGGCCAGAAGGGCCTGACGCTGGTGCCGCTACGCCTCTACCTGAAACAAGGACGTGCGAAGGTGGAGATCGGCCTGGCAAAGGGCAAGAAGCTCTACGACAAGCGCGACGCGATGGCCGAGCGCGACGCGAAGCGCGATCTGCAACGTTCCATACGCTCCCGCGACTGATCCGCTCCGCCCGCTCACCGCGCCTACCACCGCCGAGCGGCGCTGCGATCGCTTCATCTTGCGCGGCGACCCCCGATTTGCTATCATTATGTCAGACTCCGTTGTACCTGGGGATGTCCGGTTTCGACAGGGATGTAGGCTAGGGAATTGCAGGCCGAGGCGCCCGGGTTCCTCGTAAAAAAACGGGCAATGCCATAACTGGCAACTACGCACAACCACTGGCTGCCTAGGTAGCCACGTCCGCGCAGCCCCCACCCCGACGGGGCGGCGTCCGGGCGTCACAAAGTCGGGGTGCTGTTTTGCCGACTGCGGGTTGAGCAAGACAAAAGACTAGCCCACTAGGTGACTAGGGAGACTGTCGAGAGTCGCCCGGTCAGCGAAACACAAAATCTCGACTATGTCTGTAGGATATTCCCAGTTGAAGTTTCTGGACGGGGGTTCGATTCCCCCCATCTCCACCACAAGCAAGTACGGAGCGAGACTGACCGACATCTAGATGTCGGTCAGTCTCTTTTTTGCCTCATTAGCTACACGAAATTCTCTCGCCGCCCCGTTTAGCAACGACCGGTCCCCCTTGTACGCCCACTCCTGTTTCCCGCTTCGGCTGTTGGAAGTGTGGTGGCATTGCTGGGAGGGGGTGGTGCCCAGCCACAATCGCAATAACGAACACCAAACAAGTACCTGGCTCCCAGGACCGCTGGCGTTGGCACCAGTTCCTCTGTGAACAACACCCGAAACAGGTACTGATGTACTAGAGACAAAAGAACCGACGACCGCTATACTTTTGTCAGCAAGGGCTAGCCGAAATGTACCGGTCCGAAAGTCTTGAAGCCTCTCCCATTCGCAACGTAAGCGGAGTAGCAGCAATGCAGCGCGAGGAGCGGCAATTGATGCTACCTACCCATAGTGTGTCTCCGCGAGGCCGGGGAAACCTTTTCTGCCCGCCCGATGACCGGAGATGACCCTCTCTTGGTTCCGAGGTTCGGTATCGCTGCATACCGGCCGGGACGATATCCTGAATCGCCATGGTTCGGGACCGCGATAGTCGGCCAGGGCTGTGCCTTACGCCAGGGTCGAGAAAGGGACAGCGATAGCGATACGGCGATACGGCGCGAAGGCTGGGGGGTCTTCGCGAGAATCAACCGGGAAGCAATCGAACGTCCTGAGGTAGAGTAGGAGGATCGGGCAGTTGGCAAAGGTCATTTTGCCATGTAAAGTTGGTGGTGTGAGCGACCGCCCGCTGTGCATGGTGGCCTTGTCCGCCAGGTCCGCACAACGAGAGGAAGCTTATAATGAACTTGCAAGCGATTGATATGATCGTTCGTCGTCTCTTCAGCGATGCGGATTTCCGCTCGCAGGCGATCGCCGATCCGGCCGCCGCACTCGCAGAGTATCGCCTCGCAGCGGCAGAGCAGCAGGCATTGACCAAGCTCTGCGTCCGTCTGGCCGATGGTCAAATGGCAGTTCCAGGCCCGAAGGTAGTGTGGTGGTAAGCGAGGGCGCTACGGCGTCCGGGAGTGACCGGGAGTGCTGGGCGTAACTTCGTTTACCGAGGTAATCCGTTTTCTCGAAGAGGCAGTGGGGCGCGTACCGCTCCCTGCCTCTTCTCGTCATCTCGTATCCATACCGTTACGGCAGCCGGGGAAATTGCTAGCAGGAGCAAAACGTCCGATTTGGCCGACCACAGTTCTCGCCGTTTGCGCTGCGGCTGGTGGTGACGCGCGAATCGGGAGTAAAGTAGCGGCAGCGGTAGAGATCTTCATGGCAGGTCTGGATGTACTAGACGAGATCGAAGATGGCGATCATTCGCCACTAGTCGAGGCTGCCGGGATAGCACAGGCATTAAATATTTCCACGCTCTTACTGATGCTTGCACAATCAGTCCTCCTGAACCTCACTGCGGACAATGTGGTTTCCGAGCGTATTGTGCTCTTCGCCAAAACGCTCGCCGACGCTGGCGTGGAAGCAACCGGCGGGCAACACCGCGACCTCGCCGCAGAAAGCAACACCACAATCTCTTACGACGACGCCCTCCAGACCGCGCGATTGAAGGCCGGGGTATTAGTGGCGTGCGCCTGCAAGCTTGGCGCATTAGTCGCTACCGACGATCCCGAACTGCTCGCGCTCTACTACGACTGGGGGATACATTATGGCACCGCAGCCCAATTATCGAATGACTTACACGACGTAGACGATCAGGAAGGCAAGAGCGATATTGCACGACAGAAAGGAACCTTGCCGCTGCTCTATGAGCGTGCTTCAAACCCAACTGAGATGATGAGTGATCCAAGGCAGAGTGGCGCACTCCATTTTACGTGGGTAGTGCTGGAGATCGAGCGACAACGCTGTGCCGAAATCGCAGACAGGCTTGCCGACCATGGACAAGCGGCTGATAATCTTCGGACGTTGCTAGGATCAATATGATAGCGGTTGGCACCGTCCAGGGATGCGGTCGTGGAACCACGATGATTGCGCGACTGGGGAAAGCCAGTCGCATAGTAATGTTGTTGCTGGCCCCAGCATTCATCGCCTGTTTAGTATTTACGCAACAAAACGTCGTCAATCGATCCTCCTTAGGCGTTAATTTCGCTCGAGAGGGCGATAATGGTGCCTGGGTCGTAACGGAGGTTGCATTCGCGAGTGAAGCCTACGATAACAAGGTAATGAAAGGTGACGTTGTTCGCGTCATTGATGGAAGAACGATTGAATCAAGCACGATACTTGATGCTGACACCGAGAAACGCGCCCAACAGATAATCGTTGCAAGACCAGACACAAACAAAGAGATCACCATCGGCGCGCTTGGTCGCACGCCGTATACACTCAATCTGCTCCCCTATTTCATTATGGGTTCGGTATTCTTCGCTGTAGGATTCATCACAGTGTTGATCGGGAAGGGGTCAGCACCACGGGCGCTCGCATTACTCTGTATCAGCGGCGCAATCGAAGCAATCATCTATCCATTGGTTTCGAGACTAATCGGTTGGGCACTTCTTTTAAATGCACTCTGCGTCCCGATATTCATCGGTGGGTTTGCCTATTTGTTCCTCGTTTTCCCTGGGCGGCGGATGTTGCGACTGGGCCGCTACACCTTCGCGCCAGAATGGATATTGCTCCCGATCATCCCGATTAGCATCACCAACATTCTATCGGTTACTAACACCGACGAGTCGCTCCGGTTCCTGAGTCGTGTGCTTGGCTTCCCGTATTTTCTCGCCTGCTTAGTGGGCGGCTTAATCGCATTGATGGCGAGTTGGCGCCACGCCATGGCAGGCCGGGAAAAGGCACAACTCCAGACAATTAGTATCGCAGCAACAATTGCAATTGCGCCATTCTTACTACTTACGCTTCTCCCCTCGGTACTATTGAGCCGCGCAATTATCCCGCCCGATTACACCGTGCTGTTCCTGGCCCTGATCCCCCTCGCTTTCGGCTACGCCATGCTGCGTTATCAGGTGATGAACATGCACCTGTATGTGCGGCGCGGCGTCGTCTATTCCGTTCTCGGCGCGATCATCACCGGAATCTACGCGCTGGGGCTCGCGATCGCCACAATCGCCGTACGTGACCGCGCGATTGGCGGCGTCGCGGTCGTGGCGATCGTCGTGGCGATCGTCGTCATCACCGGCGACCGCCTACGCTCACGTATCCAGCGTTATGTCGACCGTATCTTCGATCGCGAAGGGTACGATTACCGGCGCCAATTACTCGAATTCAGCCAACGAATGAACAGTATCCTCGATCCCGACGAACTCGCACAGTCCGCCGTCGAGTTGATCGGCCAAACAATGAGCGCGCGACATGTGCGCCTGTATTTGCACGATCGCAACATGGGCTCGTTCCATCTCTGGGCACATGCCGGCACGACGGTCGCGCCCGACGAGCAGGTGCTGGCGAACCACCACGCGACACTCGCGGAAATCCGTACCGCAAATTGGGAGATCGTGCAACATTTCGAGATCCCGCGCGAAGAGGATGCCCTGCTGGTGCCGCTCGTTCACAAAGGCCAGCCGGTGGCGCTCCTGACCCTCGGCTTGAAACGCGCCGATCTCCCCTATTCGAGCGAAGATATCGCCCTCTTGAGCACGGTCGCCAGCCAATTGGCGATCGCGACGGAGAATGCCCAGCTCTATGGTCGGATGCGCGCCCTCTATCTTTCCGGTATCCGCACCCTCGCGGCGACGGTCGATGCGAAAGATTCCTATACGCACGGGCACTCGGAGCGGGTCGCCGGGTATGCCCGTGCGATCGCCCTCGCGCTCGGCCTGCCGCAGCTCGAGGTTGAGACGATCGAACTCGCGGGCTTGTTGCATGATATCGGCAAGATCGGTGTGCCGGACGCGATCCTGCAAAAGCCCGGCAGGCTGGACCCGGACGAGCGGACCCTGATCGAACAACACGCCGATCTCGGGGCGCGGATCCTCTCCGACAACCCGGCGCTGATGCCGCTCGTCCCGCTCGTGCGCCACCATCACGAGCGCTGGGACGGGCGTGGGTATCCGAGCGGCCTCAAGGGCGAAGAGATCCCAATCGGCGCGGCGATCATCTGTGTCGCGGATACGTTCGACACGATGACCACCGACCGGCCTTATCGGCGGGCTCCCGGGCTGGAAGAGGCCCGCGCGGAGATCGCGAAGTGCAGCGGCGGACAATTCGCGCCCCATGTGGTCGAGGCGTTCCTCCAGGCGAGCGGTTCAGGGCATAAGCTCCTCACGCCGCAACAGAAAGCCGTCGATCAGCAACCAGGGCTGGCGATGGCCGGACAGGCGACCGAGGTCAACGTTCGCGCGATGCGGATCGTCTATCAGATCGCGCAGTTGCTCGGGACCTCAGCCGAGTTATCGTCCTTCCTGAAGCGAGTCGTGGAGATACTGCGACGCGAATTAGCGACGAAAACGGTCGATTTCTTCATCGTCGATCAGGCAACGCAGCGGCTCTACAATCGGCTGGGCGAGGAGAGCACGCTCGGCACGGTTGACGTGCCATTCGGGCAGGGGTTGGTCGGCTGGGTCGCGGAGCATCAGACCGCCGTGCGGATCGACGATATGCGAAACGACCCCCGGATACTCTTCGTCGATGGCTGGGAAGGGCGCTCCGAGCTGGCAGTGCCGCTGATCAGCGAAGGGCGCACGATCGCAGTACTCAATGCCGAGAGCACGCGGCTGGCGGCGTTCAACGACGAGGATACGATGCTGCTGACGATCATCGCCGGACAGCTCGCCCAGGTCATCGAGGTCGCGAATCTCCATCAGGAAGCGCGACGGGCGGCACGATATGACGGCCTGACCGGGATCGCCAATCACCGCCATTTCTACGATCGACTGGAAACCGAGGTTGCCCAGGCCGGGCACAATGCTACCCCCCTCGCCCTGGCGATCCTGGATGTCAACGGCCTCAAGGCGCTCAACGACACCTACGGTCACCTGGCCGGGGATGCCGCCCTACGTACATTAGCGTCCATTTTGGACGCGAATAAGGAAGGGCAGGAACTGGTCGCGCGCTACGGTGGTGACGAATTCGCGATCCTCCTGCCGGGGGCGACCGAACAGGTCGCCAAAGCGAGGGTTGCCGCTCTCCAAGACGCGCTGAGACGCGCGGCGGAGTTCACGACGCAAGGGCGCGAGTTGCCGTTGCCGGACGTCTCGGTTGGAGTCGCCGCATTCGGGCCGGAAGCCGACACCGTCCTGGCGCTCGTCGCGTTGGCCGACAAACGGATGTACGCCCATAAAGACAGTTTGCGGGTTGCGCGCGTATAAGGATCGCCGTACCGGCGCGTGCGGGCATGCCAATATCCGCCGACAGCTGCGCCGCCTTAATTCGCCGACATCCCGCCTCTGTACCCCGTACCCGTACCCCAGAAATGCATGAGTGCCCAGAAGATCGCACTGGGGGTGCCAGATCTGGCAATCAATTCGGCGATCGCCTATGATCATCTCGTGTGTAACGGAAGAATTCGCCCATAGGCCGCCAGCAAGACGGCGCTGGCGTAGGGCATGGTAGCGAGCGAGTTCGAGGAGAGAACGGTGTCGCGCAAGACTGAACATACAGATGAGGCAGTTGATACAGTCGTCGGCGCGCACGATGCACCCGCACCAACCGAGCGCGGGATGTCACTGGTCGATGAGGCGCTGGTGGGGATAGCGAACAGCGCGGTCGCCGCGGGCGGAACGGGCGACGCGATCGAACTGGAGATGCCGCCGGTCGATCCATTCGTGACGCAGTGGACCGAGTTCGACCTGCGTTGTCGCGATTGCCAGGTGATCCACTATGTGCCGATCTGCCTCTTCGTCAATGCGGAGGAGTCGCCGGCCCTGGTGCAGCGGATCATCTCGGAACATTTCAACCTGAAACGCTGCCCGGTCTGTCGTGAAGTTGAGTATGTCGAGCACCCCTACAGCTACTACGACCCAGCCCGCAAGCTGATCGTGCAGGTGCGCCCCGAATGGGAGTGGCACGCCGGGGGTGGCGATGAATGGTATGCCGCCCGCCTCGAAGACCTCTTCGACAAATGGGCGGACCATGATGTGAAGATCGAAGTCGTTTTCGGCCCACAGCAGTTAATCGATCGTTTTTTGCAGGATGTGCCGCCGCCGCCCGCCCGACGCTGAGCAAAGCGACGCCCCCGCGCTAGTCAGGCGCGGGGGCGTCGCCGTTAATGGCGCGCTATCGCGATGACTCAGCCACGTGACTCATGCCGCCGATCGCTCAAGACCGCGCCCGCAGCACCCTCACCGCTACGGATCGCGCCGTTGATGCTGCTGTCTTCGGTGAACTCACCGGCGAGATAAAGGCCCG
>DATCMP010000300.1:0-8174 GCA_036563365.1 Thermomicrobiales bacterium | reverse complement strand
GTGGCCGGATCGCCCGCTCGTAGACCTTCACAATCCGCTGCGCGATCCGATCGTGGCGCAGGCGGGCGATCCGCTGGCGCCCGTCGCTCCGCTGCGGGTCGCGCAGGATTCCGATGAGCCCGGAGGCGATCGCCTCCGGCGTACTCGCGACGAGGGCGCAGCCCGGTGTCTCGCCGATGATCTCCGGCACGTCGCCGACGTGGACGGAGACGATCGGGAGGTTCGACGCCATCGCCTCCTTGATCACCATCGGCGAACCTTCGACGCGCGAGGTTAGGACTAATGCGTCGCAGGCGCTCATATAGGCGGGGACGACCTCGTGCGGCTTACCGGTCAGCAAGACCAGCTCGGCTTCCGGCAACTGCTCGCGTACCTGGGCCATCGCCGCCTCGACGAGGTGGAATTGTTTCTCCGGTCGCCAGTATTCGCCGGCGAAAAGGACGAGCGGCTTGTCGTGTGGCAGTCCGAGTTGCGCCCGCGCTGTCTCGCGTGGCGTGGGCGTGAAACGGTCGAAGTCCACCCCGCAGGGGATAACCCAGCCGTCGTCGTCGCCGAGGTGTCGACGCATCTGCTCGGTCACGCAGATCGTCTCGTCGCAGAGCGGGGTCAGCAGGCGGCAGAGGGGCGCCTGCCAGCGCGGCTGCCCGAACACTTCCCCGCCGTGGTGGGTCAGCACCAGTCGGTGACCCCATTGGGCGCGGGCGACGAGCCCGGAGAGGACGTAATGGGCGTGGACCAGATCGTAGTTGCCCCGCCGGAGTTGTCGCCAATAGCGCGGGAAGGCCCGCAAATAATTCCAGCGACTCGCCCGACCGTTGAAGAAAAAAACGTCGATCTCCGCGCCGAGCGCCCGCAGCGCCTCGACCTGATCTTGGACGAACGTGCCGAACGCGGGCATTTCGGGGGTCGGGTACATGTTGGTGACGATGAGGACTTTCATCGGGTACCTCCGCGTTCCCAGATCGGATCGGGCTGGTTCTTCTGGTGAGGGTTACCCATGAAGAGGCCATTGAGCCGCGTGACGAAACCGGCCATGAAACCCATCAACGTTTCGCGGACCAGCCGGTCGTTGCTCATGCCGAACGCGCCGTCGTTCGGCAGATGGCGCAAGCGATAGTGGGAGGCGAGGGTGCTGTAGCGGCGGCGTTCTGCCATGCCATCGGCCGCGAGCCGCTCGTCGGGTCGACGCGATTGGGCGGTGTCCGGTGGCACCGTCAGCAGATAGGCGTGGTCCGGGCGTGGGGCCAGCCGGAGCAGGGCGTCGATCGCCAGGCGGCTGGCCCGATCGTTCGCTGGTAGGGTCGCGTCCATCTCCGCCGCCGTATCGTAGACGTAGCGATCGGCGATGACGATCCGACCACGCCAGGCCGGGAGGGCCATGCGGAGATAGGCGGT
Organism: Thermomicrobiales bacterium; assembly: GCA_036563365.1. Lineage (GTDB taxonomy): Bacteria > Chloroflexota > Chloroflexia > Thermomicrobiales > CADCWN01 > CADCWN01. Next base: position 6,779 of record DATCMP010000300.1, on the reverse strand, counting down.
GCTCAGGCCGTCGAATGCCACCAGCCACGACCATGCGAGCCGCACCAGCGGGTGCGCGAGTTGGCGCTGGCGGCGTGCGATCGGGTCTTCGGCGGTGCTTGCCTGCTCGCCAACCTTGCTACCGCGCCGACGGAGCGCGCTGACCGCGCCGAGTAGGCCGGTAGAACCGCCGCGGCTCCAGACGTAGGTCGTTTTCAGGCCGCAGACCGCGAGGGCGGCCAGGAGCGCTTCGGCGTGGGTCGTTTTCCCCGAACCATCCGGGCCACTGAGGGTCACGAGCATCCCCGGCTGCGGGCGAATCCCCGACTTGAGCTTGATCCCGACGAGCAGGGTCATCACGGTGTCGTACCACTTCTCTGGTGCGGTATGTAACGAGTCAGCCCAGATCTTGCGATAGTAGAGCCATTTGCAGAAGCGGTAGGAGAGGCTGGTCGGCAGTTCGACTCGTGGCATGGTGCGCACTGTGGCGAGTCGCCGCGCGGCGTAGCGCTCTTCGGCGACGATCCGCTCGAGGTGCTCCTGCACGTTCATGGGGATGAGGCAGTTGCCGAAGAGCAGCGGCTCGAGATGGGCATAGGTGAGGAGCATGAACGCGAGGCCGTCGCGCCAGCCGCGCGCCAGCGCAACCGTTTCCAGGTAGCCCCAGTCGAACGTCGTCCCGGCAGTTCGCAGTGCGTGACGCACGCGAATGATGTCGTTGAAGCGCAAGACCTTGTTCTCGTAGCAGGCATGGGCGAGATTGATCAGGATCGCATCTTCCGGCGACGGGATCGTGACGGCCGGGTCGTCCGCCGAGACCCGGCGACGCGACCAGAGTGCCGGTTCGTCCATGAAGCCAACCAGCCAAAGAACCTGCTCATGGACGTGGATCGCCGACACACTTTCGCCACCCCGAAAGCGCCGGAAGAGAAATTTATGTGGCTCCTCGATGTTACGTAGTTCGACATAACCGAGCTGGCGCAGGGTATCGCGCGCCGCGGGTCCGTCCTGCGGTTGCACCAGAATATCGATATTGTCGCTGGTGTGTGGGAAGGAAGGGGCATTCCCCGCCGACTTGATCATCAGGCAATCGATACCGCGCGCGCGCCAGGCATCGCGCGCGATGGTGTATTCATTGCGCTGCATCGTGTATGACGTCCGTTCCGCCTCGAGTGCCGCATCAAAGGCGCTGTCTTGGCTAAGCCAATCGGGGGCATGTGGCGCGAGGGCCAGCAGGGGGAACTTGTTGCGTCGGCTCCACTCGACGATCGCCGCCGGGGTGAGCCCGTCCCGGCGCTCGATCGTGTGGCCTTCCGCGAGGCGGGCGATTCTCTGGCCGATGGCACTGATCTCGGTCATCGCTCTCCTCCGTTTATCTGTACAGCCGCCGCCCGGGCGGGATCGTGCGCGTACACCGCCGCGATGAGCTGACCCGCGATCGTCCCCCAGCCGAACGGTTCGACGAGGCTGCGGCCACCGCGCAGCCCGCTCTGCGCGACCTGCGCCGCTGCGGCGATCAGTTCGACCGGGTTCTCGGCGAATCTCAGCGCTGGATCGCACCGATTGGCGAACAGGCCGGGCAAACCACCGTATGGCGTGGTGACGACCGGCAGATCGCAGGCGAGCGCTTCCAGCACCGAGAGGGGGGCATCGATCGCATTGTCGGTCGATTCGGTCGGGAAGAGGTAACAATCGGCCAGTTGATAGAGTTCTTCGATATGCGGCTGATAGGTGGTGATCAGGCGGACGCCCGCCGCACGCAGCTCGCGACCGAGTTCCTGTTCCGCCTGCGCGGCGGTGCTCGAACTCGTGACGAGGACCACCTGACAGGTGCCGAGTGCCGCCAGCGTGGCGAGGTGTCGCACATTGCGCCCGGCCTCCAGGTGGCCGACATGGAGGACGATCGGCAGATCGCCTTGCAAGCCATGCGCGGCGCGGAGTGCCAGCCGCTCCTCCGGTGCCAGCGGTTTGAAGAGGCGTAGATCGACGCCGCTCGGCAAGAGTGCGACCCGACAACCGATGCCGGCGAGATAGGAGGCATTCGCCGCCGAGCCGACCCCGACGAGATCGGGCCGCAGCACGCCGATCAGTCGCTGCTGCAGGTGCGAGTGCTGCCGCGTCTGGAGCCCGAGCAAGATGATTCGCGCACCGGGGCAATATGCCCGCAAGAGCCTGGCGCGCAGGAAGCTGAAGAAGGTGGCCGAGCCCCGCGCGGCGTAGATGATCACGTCCGGGCGCTGGGTACGCAGCGTTGCGCGCAGCGCCGCGCTGACGAAACTGCGCCTCGACGGGATGACGGTTACGCCGTCCGGCGCGGTCGGGCCGGTGGTCGAGATGACGGCCACTTCATGGTCGGCGCGGAGCGCTGCGGCGAGCGCGACGGTGTATTTCTTGACCCCTTCGTCGGCCACGCCGGAAAGATCGTCGCTGATGATGCAGACGCGCAGCCGCGCGATCATCGCTACCGGACCGGTAGCGTCGCCCGACTCGATCGTTTGCGCTGTCGCTGTTGCCGTTATCGATACCGCCACCGGAACTCCGTATCTGATCCCGCCGCGATCATCCCAATCTGCCGGATCGAACTGCCAAGGCAACCATCGGCGACGTTTGCTCTCGACCGTACTACCGGATTGGTCGCAGTGTAGGTCGCCCCGGTGGCAGGGCCGTGATGGGGTGGTGGAGTTTCTGTTGAGGACGGTATCACCGGACGTGGGAGCCATCTCAACGGAAACTCGACCACGAGGCAACGGAATTGAATCGGCCTGACCTCTATAACGGAGGCGATGCCGGGTGGGGGCGAGAGGAGTTGGCATGGTGGCGAGCGCGAAACCACGCGATGAGCGGCGAGATGATGGGTTGGGGGTGATCCACTCCTCGCTGATCACGCTGGGTCTCGCGATCCTCCCCGCTTCGCGCAGCTCCGAATCGCCCGAGGCCGACACGTTGGCGCGGCGGATGGCCGGTGGTGCCGCCTGGACGTTACTCGCCTTCGCGGCGGGCAAGTTTTTGGGCTTCGGGACGAATATCGCCCTGGCCCGCCTCCTCGACCCCGCCGATTTCGGTGTCGTCAGCTTCGCGATGGTGTTGATCGGGGCGTTTCTGCTCTTGCAGGATCTCGGGGTCGGGGCGGCGATCGTCTATACGAAGGCCGACATCGGGAAGATCGGCGGGACGGCGCTGACGATCAATCTCGCCACGGCATCGGCGCTGTTCGTCGCCACCGCCCTGATCTCCGGCGCGATCTCCGCGTTCAGCGATGCCGATGAACTGGCCGCGATTGTCACGGTCCTAGCGCTCGGGCTGGTCGCGACCGCAGCGGGCTCGGTGCAAGCGGCACTGCTGACGAAGGAGCTCGCTTTCCGGCGCAAGTTCCTGCCCGATGTCCTGCCGTTACTCCTCTCTGGTATCGTTTCGATCGCCTTGGCCTTGCTGGGGTACGGCGTCTGGAGCTTGGTCTGGGGCTATCTCACGAAGTCGGTGAGCGCGACATTCGCGCTCTGGCTCATCGCGCCCGCGCGCCCGCGCCCGCAATTCGATCGGCAGATAGCGTCTGACCTATTGCGCTATGGGCGACATATCTCCCTCTCGTCGGTGATCGGCTTTGCGGTGCAGAACATCGACTATTTCATCGTTGGGCACCGTCTCGGCACCGCCGCGCTGGGACTCTACACCCTGGCCTTCACCGTCGCCTCCCTGCCCTCGACGATCGTGGGGCAGCAAATCGCGACAGCGACCTTCCCCGCCTATACGCGCTTGCGGTCGGCACCGGTCACGCTCACGAAGCTGTTTGGGGACACCTTCACCATCACCTGCGCGCTGGCGATTGCCCTTGGCGCGGCGATCTGCATCGGGATGCCGTCGCTGATCGGGCCACTCCTCGGGGAGAAATGGCTCGGGATTATCGGGCCGCTCCAAATCCTGACGATCTTTGGCGTGGTGCGGGCGATCGAGTTCACCTTTTCGCCGCTTTACCGCGCGATCGGGCGACCCGAGATCATGTGGAAGTCGAGCGCCGTGCGGCTGATCATCGTCACCCCGGCCTTGTTCTGGGGGGCGGGACGGAGCATTGAGAGTGTCGCGGCGGTCCAGGTGGTGGTTGGACTGATCTTCATCCCCGTCAATGGCCTGATCCTCGCGCGCCTGTTGGGTTTGGGGACGCGTGGATTGTGGCGACTGCTGCTGCCGCAACTGTTGGGGCTGGTGGCCCTCGGGGCGGTTATCGCCGCTGGCTATGGTGCCCCGGTGTCGCGTGTGGCGGTGGGGCATCCTGTCGGGGCGACAGTCCTGGCGGCGCTGGCGATCGCCGCGCAATGGGCGGTGTTGGTGTGGTGGAACCCCGCGCTACTCGCACGTTGCGTCGAAAGCCCACGAATCGTGCAATTGCGGCGGCGCTTGGGCGGCGGTCAGCACTGATCCGCTCGCGCTGATCTGAACGATACCGATGCGCGAATGGCGTAGAGGGTGCGAGCCGTGCTGGCCGTGGAGAGGGCGTGATGATGTTGCCGATCAGTGTCGTGATCCCCACCTATAACCGAGCGAAGTTCCTGCCGCGCGCGATCGCATCGGCGCTCGCCGCCTGCGCTCCGGGCGATGAGATCGTGGTTGTGGATGATGGCTCGACCGACGATACGCAAGCGGCTATCGCGCCATACCGCACGCGGATCCGCTATCTCTTGCTGCCGCATGGCGGGATGGCGGCGACGCGGAATGCGGGGATGGCTGCCGCACGCCACGATCTGGTGGCCTTCCTCGACTCCGACGACGAGTTTATGCCGGACAAGCTGACGCTACAGCGTGCCGTTCTCGCGCAGTCCCCCGATGTCGTGATGGTCCTCAGCGATTTCGCACATCGCTCGGCCAGCGGAGGTATCCGTCATCGGGAGTTGGCGAACTGGACGGGGGATCGGCGCGGTTGGGGTGAGATTCTGGGTGGCGGCGTGCCGTTCACCGACTACGCGGCGCTCCCCGCTGGACGGCCTGCCTGTCAGGTGTACATCGGTGATCTGTATCCGCTGCTCGTCGCGCGATCGTATGCCGCGCCGCTCGTGGCGGTGGTGCGGCGTGACCGTGTCGGGCCGGGGCCGTGGTTCCCGGAAGATCTCTCGTTTCATTGCGATTGGGAGGCGCTGGCACGCTTCGCGCGGTGCGGCCCGGTCGCGTTCCTCGATTGCGAAACCGCCTGGAACTGGGGCCATGACGGCCCGCGCATGACCGATATTAGTCAGGGGGCTTACTGGGCCGAGTATCTGACGATGCTCCAGCGGCTCTGGGGCCAGGATGCCGCCTTTCTCGCCGCACATGGTGGTAGCTACCGAGCGGCGCTCTATCAAGCCCACAAACGACGGGCGCGCTGGCTATTGAAAGAGGGGCGGGTCATCGATGCGCGCGGCGACCTGGAGGCGATCGGCGGGGGACCGCTTGCCTATCGCCTTGCCGCCGCATTACCGGCGCGGGCCATCCCGGTCGAACTCATCCACCGCGCCCGATCTCTCAGTCGCCCAACGTCGGATGGGCACACGGTACGACATATCCCTCGAGATTTACTCTATGCCTGGATTAGCTTCAACTGGCTCTGCAAAGCTGTTCTGCCGTATATCAGCAACCTGTAATACCAAGTCGAAAGGGAAGGGGAGGGTCCGGTACGCAGTAGGTCGCTCGCCCGTGTCGGTATGATAGTCATTGGGGCTAACCTAGCGACATGTCCCCAAACATGGTACAGGATGGCTGACCCCGTGATCACGCGCGAGGTCAGCCATCCGCTGACGTCTCGATCTAACTTGCGGTCCGTAACTCCCGTGCCGCCTCGCGCAGGGTCCAGATGACGCGATTGCGGGCACGCAGCAAAGAGATGTGCGCGACATCGGCCGCCGCGCCGCCGAGTTCGGCGGCGCTGAAGGCGCCGGTCGCCGCCGCCAGATCGGGGATCGGCGGGACGTCGAGGGCGGCATCCTGGCGGAAGAAGCCGCGCTGGGCGTAACTCAGGTTGGTGAGCAGCCGCCCGGCGCGCAAGAGGGCTTCGTTGTGCGCGTTCGTGGCGGCGGACGCGCCCTCGCCGTTAATCGCCCCCCGCTGGAAGGCGTTGGCTGCCGTGATTAGGGCGTCGGCGGCGGCCAGCGCTTCGGTCAAATCGAAGCGCGCGCCGAGGGTGCTGGCGTAGCCAGCCACACTCTCCCGCAGCGCGGTACCGGCGGCGGCGATGTCGAGGGGCAGGACCGGCATGTTGGCGAGCCGCCAGACGATCGTGCCGTAGACCTCGATGTCGCGGGCCAGGTTATCGCGATCGGCGATCTCGATCGTGTCGTCCACGGTGTGCCACGCGATGTTGCCGCCGCAGCCACCGACCGCGTAATACCCATGCTCATCGGCGACCGCCTGCGGCATCGTGGACGAGAGCATCAGCGTACCGGAGATGCCGAGGTTGTTGAAGCTGTAGTCACCGGCCCGCAACGGCCGCTCCGTTTGGGCCTCTTGGCCGGTCACGTCGCGGATGACGGCGCTAGTGAAGTCGACCAATTCCGGCATCACCGAGAGGTCGCGGTACTCGGTCGCCCAGCGGCAGCCGGGCGAGTCGCAGTTTACCTGTGCGACGCAGTGGTCCATCAGGTCGAGGCCGAAGGCGTCGGCGTACCAGGTGCTACCGGCGTAGCGCCCGTGCGAATGGCCGCTCCACCAGGCGATCCGCACGCTCCGTGTCAGGCTGCTCTGGTTGGCCTGGAGGACACGCGCCAGTTCGAGCAGGGTGGCGTCGCCGGTAGCATTATCACCGATCCCTTCGCCCCAAGAGTCAAGATGACCGTGGA
>DATCMP010000556.1:0-2592 GCA_036563365.1 Thermomicrobiales bacterium | reverse complement strand
CGCGGTTCACCCGCCGATCGGTGCCATCGGGGCGACGCACCACCAATTCCGCACGCTCAAGGCGGTCGAGCAGCCCGGTCATCGTCGCGCTGTCGAGTTGCAACCGCTCGCTCAGTTCGGCCCCGCTCTGCTCATCGCGCTCCCAGAGGAGTTCGAGGAGCCCGTATTGCGCGGGGGTGACGCCATGCGGGGCGAGGCGTTGCCTCGTCTGCTGGTTGAGATGTTGATACGCCTTGCCCAGGAGGAAGACAAAGCAGTCTTCGATCCGTTCCATGCCACCCCATCGATGCCCATGTTCAGCTTCAACCGTGCAACACTATAGCCCACAACTATCTTGTACGCAAGATAGTTGTGGGCCTGTACTATTTACAGGTTGCGCCAGAGGGTTCGCGCGTAAGGAATTGTCACGAGGATGATAGTCACGCCAATGGCGTTATCTGGGCGGTAGTGACGATCCGCGGCCTACGTTACGAATGCAATAGGGGAGCGAGACCAATTTGCTCCATCCGACCGGTGTGGCGGCGCACTTGGTCTTCGCTCGGTTTTTCCGCGGTGTCCGCGCGATGTCTCGCGCGATCCTATCCTGGCCGCTGCTGGCACCACGCTGCCGAGGGTACAGCCATCGGCGGTGGCCCAGGCCGCTTTACGGGCATTAATTTCATTCAGGATCATCTTCGCATAGACCTCGCGACCGACCTGATACGGGTGGACGCCATCATCTTTCAGGTATTCGGGATGCCCGGCGCTGAGCCCATACCAGTCGAGCACCACCGCGTTCGGATAGCGCTTCGCGCCGGTCGCGAGGGTCGTATTGTTCGCGCGTTCCCACTCTTTCGGCACGCGCACATTGATGAAGATGACCGCCCGCACCCCTTGCAACTCGGCCATGATGTCGTTGAAGTCTTCATTGGTGACATAGCCGTTCGCGCCGATCTGCACGATCACGATCGAACCGAGGGTGCCCGCCAGTCGTCGCTCGCGCAAGATCGTCGGTACCTGGACTGCCTGTCGTCCGATCGACGCGCTGATATACAACCCTTCGCCGATGTACTCTTCCATCTTCTCGGCCCCGGCCACCAGCACCGAATCGCCGACCGCCGTGATCTGTGGCTTGCTGACCTGTAACGGGCAAGGCGGCGGTGCAGCGGGCGGTATTTCGATCGCCTGTGCGCCCCCGGTCGCATTGGTCGCTATCGCCGGTTCGGTTGGCGTCGGCTCAGCCGCCTGGGCTGCTGCACCGCGCTCGATCGAGCCGGTGCCGAATTCGGCCTCGGTCGAGGGCGGCTTGGCGGCGGCGACGGTGATGGCGAGGGCCAGGAACATGCCGAGTACCGCGCCGCCGCCGATACTCCACCGTTGCACCAGTTGCCAGCTACGCCGGTCGCGCGCGTCGGCGAGGGTACGGTAGCGCCCCCAGAGGCGACCGAGCGCGCCACGTCGAATCGGCGTCTCGAACCAGCGATAGGAGATGTCTGCCAGCACCAGCGCCAACCCCAGGCGCAGGAGGAGCAGCGGCAACCCGCCGAGCCGGGTGTCGATCTCGGGTCGTGTGACGGCGAACAACGGCCAGTGCCAGAGGTAGAGGCTATACGAGCGTTCGCCGATCCAGCGCATCGGGCGCGAGTCGAGGAGGGCGGGGAGGAGTCGCGCGCCGGGCGCGACCGTCCCCGCGATCGCCGTCGCTGTGGCGAGCGCGATCAGAGCAAAGCCGCCGCGATAGAGGAAAGTCTGCGACTGATCGAGCCGTATGAAGAGGAGGATTAACAAGACGATCGCGCCGACCCCCGCCCGGTCGAGCCAGGCGATCGTCTGCTGCGTCGCTCGCCCGAGCGTGCGCCAGGGTGCCCAGGCTACGGCCAGCGCGCCACCGAGCAGCAGGCCCGCCGCCCGAGTGTCAGTCCCGTAGTAGACGCGCGAGGGGTCGACACCGGGACGATAGAGGATCGCCATTAGCAGCGACGAGGCGACGGCGGTGCCGAGCAAGACGATCAGCAAGCGGCGCTGCGACCAGCGGCGCAGCAGGAGGGCCAGGATCGGCGGCCAGATCACGTAGAACTGCTCCTCGATCGCCAGCGACCAGAGGTGCTGGAAGAGCGAGGGGCGACCGATCACCTCAAAATACGATTGCTGCCGGAAGATGAAATACCAGTTGGTGACGTAACCGAACGCCGCCAGGGCATCGCCGCGCAAGCGCGCCACCTCGTCCGGCAGGCGAATGACCGCGAAGGCGAGGACCGCGATCAGCAGCAGGTAGAGGGCCGGCAGCAAGCGACGGGCGCGGCGGATCCAGAAGGTACGGAGGTCGAGCCGCCCCTGTTGGTGCCATTCCGCCAGGAGCAGGGCGGTGATCAGGTAGCCGCTGATGACGAAGAAGACCTCGACGCCGAGGAAACCACCTGGCAACCAGGAGACCCCGGCGTGATAGAGGAGTACCGCGCCGACCGCGATCGCCCGCAGTCCATCGAGCCCCGGCAGATACGGTAAACGCAGCGCCACACCGCCGCGCGTTGATTTCGTGCCGCCCGCTGCACCGCCCGGTGCGCTCTGCCGGTCGACCCGATCGAACTCTGCTGCCATCTTCTCCCCGGGGCC
>DATCMP010000294.1:0-3657 GCA_036563365.1 Thermomicrobiales bacterium | reverse complement strand
CATCCCATGCGCCCCTTGACGCCCCGCCGCCCACCCACTACATTCGCCCGTGATGCTTTACGTCACCACGCCAGGCGGAGGGCCAATGAGCGGGCTTGTTTTTGGGTGTATCGCCCCGCACGGGGGGATGCTGATCCCCGGCATCGACGGCCCGGATGGCCGCAAAGCGCTCGCCACGCGCGCGGCGATGGAAGAACTCGGACGCCGCCTGGAGGCGCACCGGCCCGACACGATCGCGCTGATCACGCCGCACGGTACGGCGGTCCCCGGCGCGTTCTCGTTGCTCGACAGCGGGCGGGTCGCGGGCGAACTGGGCGGCAACGGTCGCAGCGTCACGGTCGAGTTCCGCGTCGATAACGCCCTCAACGCGGCGATCGCCGCCCTCGGTGCCGAGCGCGGGGTGCCGGTGCGGCGGATCGTGCGCGGCAAACCCGCCGACCGGTCATCGTGCTTGCCGCTCGATTGGGGCGCGATCATCCCGTTCTGGTTCATGGGGCGCGGGATGCACCCGCCGCCGCGCGTGGTCGTCGCCGCGCCGCACCACGGCCTCGACTGGAACCTCTACGCCCCGTTCGGCGAGATCATCCGCGTCGCCGCCGAGGGGCTGGGCCGCCGCCTCGCGATCATCGCCAGCGCCGATCTCGGCCACGCGCACGACCCGCGCAGCCCCTACGGCTACGACCCCGCCGCCGCCGAGTTCGACGCCGTCGCCTGCGCGGCGGTGCGCGAGCAAGACCTCGGGCGGATGCTGCACCTGGACCGCGCCTGGGTCGAGCGCGCCCAGGTCGATGCCCTCTGGCAGATGCTCAACCTCCACGGCGCGATCGACGGCCAGGGCTTCCGGGGCGAACTCCTCTCCTACGAGGTGCCGACCTACTTCGGGATGCTCTGTGCGGCGTACGAGCGGGTGGGATGAGGGGCGAGTGAAGTACGAAGTACGAACGACGAAGTACGAACGACCAAGAGGGGGCGGAGTGGGCGAGGTGGGGTAGTGGGGTAGTGGGAAGAAGTATCCGGCAAGGTAGGAAGTAATAGTGGTGGCACACGTAAACGTGGTATGGCAGGCGGTTGAAACCGCGCCTGGGGGTGCTCACGCACCACGAAACCGCCCTGCGGCGGTTAGGTCCGATTGAAGGCAATGCTTCTCAACAACACCAACCCGCGAAGGCGGGTTTCGTGGCCGCAGCCCTTAGCCGTGGATTTTAATCCCGATCCTCCCCCGCCCGCTACTCGCCACCCACCAGCCCAACGCGCCCGCCCCCACTTCGTACTTCGTCCTTACCCGTCAGCCTTTCGCATCCGTCAGGATCACGCCGAGCAGGTTCGCGCCGACGCGCTCTAGCTGCTCCTTGGCGCGTTGGGCGGCGGGGCGGCGGGTGTGGCCCGCGCGCACGATCAGCAGCGTCCCATCGGCGACGGCGGCGATCGACAGGGCGTCGGCGAGTGTGGTCACGGGCGGGGCATCGATGATCACGAAGGTCGCGCCCTCGCGCGCCGCCGCCAGCGCCGCGCGGAAGCCGTTCGCCGCCAGCAGCTCGGCGGGGTTCGGCGGGGTCGGCCCGGCGGGGAGCAAGTCGAGGTTCGGCACGCCGGTTGCCACGGTCGGCAACGCCCCGCCCCGGCCCCCGGCCAGATAGGTCGCCAGTCCCGCGTCGTTCGCCGTACCGAAGAGGCGGTGCAGCGACGGCTGCCGCAGATCGGCGTCGATGAGCAACGTCGCGTCCCCCGCCAGCGCCAATGCCGCCGCCAGATTCGCCGCCACCGTCGGGCGCGTCGGCCCCGCGCCGGTATCGGCCAGCAGGATCACGCGCGGCGGATCCTCCCCCCCCGCGAACTTGATATTCGCGCGCAACGCGCGGAACGCCTCCGCCTCCGCGCTCTCCGGCGCGGCGAGGACGGCGAGGGCAGGGACGGCGGTGGCAACGGCGTTGGTGCTCATCTGGCGGGCTCCTCTGATTTAGTCCGTAGACGGTAGTCCGTAGTCCGTAGTAACTGGGCGGTGGCGTTATGGCCTCTGCGCCAGCAACAAACCTTCTACGGACTACGGACTACCGTCTACGGACCCTCTACTACCGTCGTTTCGGCACCCCCCCCAGGACCGTCAGCCCCAGGTGGCGGCGCACCTCCTCCGGCGTGCGGAGGGTGTCGTCGAGATATTCCAGCGCGAACGCGAGGACCAGCGCCAGCGCGACCCCGAGGATCGCCCCGGCGGCGGCGTTCAGTTTCGGGCGCGGCGCGCTCGGCTGCCCCGCAGGGCCGGCCATCCCGAGTTGGGCGATATTCAGCCGGATGATCGGGGCCAGGGAGCCGTCCGGCAGGACGATCGGCGTGCCGTTCTGCGTGAAGCGCGGGAAGAGTTGCTGCAACCGCGCGTTGTCCTCGTTGACGTAGCCGATGAACGCCGCCGCGACCGCGTTGACGATCGCCGCCGCGCGCCGCGGGTCGCCGTCGCTGGCCGCGATCTGGATCGTGTTGGTGTCCGGGCTGTGCGCCACGGCCAGTTTACTGAGGATCGTCCCCGCGTCGAGGCCATACGGCTGCAACTCAGGCCGCCCGGCCGCGCGACTGGCAACCTCGCCGCTGGCGATGATCGGCTTCAGCGGCGCGAGGCGGTTCTTGGCCGCGATGTCGTTCTGCTGATCGAGCGGTTCCGCCGTGACCGAGAGGACGGTGCTGCTGCTCCAAACGCTCGGCTGCCCCGAGGTGTAGACGTAGGCGACGAGCGCCGCGACAATCGCGATCAGCGGCACCAGCCACCAGCGCCGCAGGATGATCCGCAGATACTCTTCGGGGCGCATCTACGTCCTCCCCCGCCCGCGCCCGGCGAGCGCCGCCGCCGATCCGCGCGGGATCTGGCCGAGGACCGGCAGATCGAGCGCCTCGCGCGTCCCCTCGGCGTCGCGCAGCCGCTCGTTGAGATAATCGAGCAGGAAGGCGAGGGCCAGGCCGGCGAAGAGCGCGATCGCCGTCTGCAAGATCACGTTCAGCGCCCGCCGCACGCGGTCGCCGCGCGCTTCGAGCGGGGCTTCGACGAGCAACGTCGCCGCCCCCTGCTTCGGCACCAGATCGCCCCTGGTGAAATACTTAATCGGGTCGCGGGCGATCGTCGCGTTGATTGCGCGGGCGATCGCCACGGTGCGGTCCCGGTCCCCGGTCGTGACATTGGCGATCAGGACGCGGTGGATCCGCTGCGCCGTGAATGCGCTCCGCACCATCTCGTCGTCGATCTGGAGGCCAAACTCCGGGCTCCGCAGCGTCGCGGCCACGGCGTCGGCAAAAACGTTGCCGTTCAGCACCTCGACCAGATCGTCCACCGCGTATTCGGTCGCCAGATAGTTGTAGTAGTTGTCGTAGCGGAAATAGTCGCCATCGGCGCTCGCCTGCGGCGGGGCCAGCGCGATCTGCACCTTCACCGTCGTCTTGTAGCCGTTCGGCTGGATCAGCCAGAGCGCGCTCGACCCCAACCCCACGAGCAGCGGCAGCGCCAGCACGAGCCAGCGATAGTGCCAGATGGTTGACCAGTAGCGGCGTAGTTCCATGCGGTTCCTTTGAGTCGTGAGTCGTGGGAATAGTCGTGAGTCGTGAGTCGTGAGTCGTGAGAAGGAACGGAGGAAGCCCGAAGGCTCAGGTTTCCGCCAGCGCCCTCTCACGACTCAC
>DATCMP010000284.1:0-7093 GCA_036563365.1 Thermomicrobiales bacterium | reverse complement strand
CGTGAGTCGTGAGTCGAAGGTCGTGAGTGATTGGGCGGTAGTATTGCCGCACTGTGCCAGCGTACCGACACTGACTCACGACTCACGACTCACGACTCACGACTCGCTATGATGCGCCTCGGTTTGCTGGCCTCGCACGGCGGGAGCAATCTCGGCGCGATCGTCGCCGCCTGTCAGTCGGGGCAGATCGCGATGGAGCCGGTGGCGGTCATCGGCAACAACTCCCGGGCGTTCGCCCTTGAACGAGCCCGACAGGCGGGGATCCCGACCTACCACCTCAGCGGGCAAACGCATCCCGATCCGGCGGCGCTCGACGCCGCGATGGCCGAAACGCTGGCGCGCCACGGTGCGGAGATGATCGCCCTGGCCGGATATATGAAACGGCTCGGCCCGCTCACCCTCGAACGCTGGCGCGGGCGGATCATCAATATCCATCCCTCGTTGCTGCCGAAATTCGGCGGCCAGGGGATGTACGGTGAACGTGTCCATGCGGCGGTGCTGGCGGCAGGTGAACGGAAAACCGGTGTGACCGTACACCTCGTCACCGAGGAGTACGACCAGGGGCCGATCCTCGCGCAGGTGACGATCCCGGTCGAGCCGGGCGACACCCCCGAATCGCTCGGCGCGCGGGTCTTGCCCGAGGAACATGCCCTCTATGTCGCGACGCTCGCCCGCATCGCCAGCGGCGATCTAACACTCGGCGGAATACGGGAACGGGAGACACGGCGACACGGAGAAGGCGGGGAGATGAACGACGAATAAATGTCGCATTCTCCCGTCATCCTCCGTGTCTCCGCGTCTCCCGTTCCGTACCTAGACAATGATGAGGTTGAGCGATGACCGGTAGCGAGCGTTTATCCTATGCCGCGGCGGGCGTGGACATCGCCGCCGCCGATGCCGCGAAAGAGGCGATGGCGACGAGCCTGGAGACGGCCGATCGACGGGTCTTAAATCGGCTCGGCGCGTTTGCTACCCTCTACGACGCCTCCTTCCCCGGCTACCGGCACCCGGTGCTGGTCCTCAAGACCGAGGAACCGGGCTCGAAGCAGAAACTCGCACTGGCCCATGATCGGGTCGAATCGCTCTGCCACGACCTCGTCAATCACCTGATCAACGACATCATCGTGATGGGCGCGCACCCGCTCTCCGTGCAAGACGCCATCATCTGCGGCCACCTCGACGGCCCGATCGTCAATCGCCTCGTCGCCGGGCTGGCCGAGGCGTGCCGCGCGCAGGGCTGTAGCCTCACCGGCGGCGAGACATCCGAACAACCGGGCGTCCTCGATGAAGGGACCTATATCCTCGTCGCCAATGCGGTCGGCGTGGTCGAGCGCGACCAGATCATCGATGGCGCGCGAATCGCCGTTGGCGATCGCGTCATCAGCGTCGCCTCGAACGGCCTGCACACGAACGGTTACTCGCTCGTGCGGGCGCTGCTGGCGCGCGACCCCGAGCTGGCACAGGCCGATGTCGCGGGCGAAAGTTTCCTCGACGTTATCCTCCGCCCGCACCGCCCCTACTATGCCGCCGTGCGCGATCTCTTCGCCCACACGGGGCTGCACGGCCTGGCGCATATCACGGGCGGCGGGATCGGAGGGAACCTGCGCCGGATTATCCCGGCGACGTTGCAAGCGCAGATCGATCTCGCCGCGCTTCGGCCCCCGGCAATCTTCGGCGTCATCCGCGAGCGTGGCATGGTCGAAGACGCCGATATGCTTCGCACCTTCAACCTCGGCGCGGGCCTGCTCGTCGTCGCCGCGCCGGACGCGGTCGAGGCGATCACCGCGCATCTGACCGCGCAGGGCTACGAGAGCAACGTCATCGGCGAGATTATCCCGGCCGACACCACGGAAACGAACCGCGTCGCGTTCATCGGCGCACTCGCCTGGTAAGGATCCGAGCGTACTCGTCGCCCGGAGCGCTCGGGGAAGCAGACGGCATTCGCCTCATCGGAGGGAGCAGTATGCGCGTAGGGATCCTCGGCGGCGGCCAACTCGCCCGGATGACGATCGCCGCCGCGATCGGCCTCGGCATCGACGTGGCGATCTTCGAGCGCGAGGCCGATAGCCCGGCTGGTCGCCTGACGGCCCATGAGATCGTCGGGGAGTGGGAAGACCCGGCACAGCAGACCCGCTTCGCCGCCCTCTGCGACGTGATCACGCTGGAAAGCGAATTCGTCGACCCGGCGATCCTCGAAGCGTTGGTCGCGCTCGGCGTTCCGGTGCGGCCCGGCCCGGCCACACTGTCCCTCGTCGGCGACAAACTGCGCCAGAAAGAAACGTTCGCCGCCCACGATCTGCCGCTGCCCGCCTTCCGCGCTGTCGAAACAGTCGAGGAGGCGCTACGGGCGGGTGACGAATGGGGCTGGCCGATCGTGCTGAAAGCGCGGCGCCTCTCCTACGACGGTTACGGTAACGCGATCGTGCGCGACCCGGCGGCGTTACCGGCGGCGTGGGCGCGACTCGGCGCGCCGGAGCGCGCCCTCTACGCCGAAGCCTGGGTGCCGTTCCGTCGCGAACTGGCGGTGATGGTCGCCCGCTCGGCGAGCGGTGGACTTGCGACCTACCCGGTCGTGGAAACGATCCAGGCGGTCGAGGCGCAAATCTGCCGGATCGTGCGCGCCCCGGCGACGGTATCGGCGGAGATCGCCACCCGGGCGACCGCGATCGCGCGGCAGGCGGTCGAGGCGGTGGGGGGGATCGGCGTCGTGGGCGTGGAACTCTTCGAGCGCGAAGACGGAGCGATCCTCCTCAACGAGATCGCCCCGCGCCCGCACAACTCTGGCCACTACACGATCGAGGGCTGCGTCACCTCGCAGTTCGAGAACCATTTGCGCGCGATCCTCGATCTGCCACTCGGGGCGACGGATCTCGTCGCGCCAGCCGCCGTGATGGTCAACATCCTCGGCGAACGCGCGGCCCCGCTCGATCCGACGCCGCGTGGCCTAGCGGAGTCTCTAGCCGTTCCGAATGCCCACGTCCATCTCTACGGCAAACGCCAGTCGCGCCCCGGTCGCAAGATGGGCCACGTCACCGCGCTCGGCCCCGATGTCGCGACCGCCGAGGGGGTCGCCTCGCACGCGGCGGCGCTGATCCGCCTCTGATCAGCGGCACCGATTAATCAAAGGGAAGGAGCACGATGGACGAGCCACGGACGATCGCGCAACGCAAGGCCGATACGCTGGCGCGGCTCGGCAGTGCCGTTGACTGCTGGGTGCCATCGGCCAGCGCCGAGGGTGAGGCATATCTGATCCCTCTCTCGTTCGTCTGGCATGAGGGGCAAATCATCATGGCGACCCTGGCCGCCAGCCTGACCGTCCGCAACGTGCGTCGCGCGGGCAATTGCCGCGTTGCCCTCGATGGCACTCGCGACGTGGTGCTGGTTGAAGGCCCGATCGAGATCATCGACTCGGCAGCAATCGCCGCCGACATCGCCGCGGCGTTCAAGGCCGCAGCGGGCTTCGACCCGCACCAATCGACCCAGAATTATGTCTATATCTTACTAACACCACACCGAATCCGCGCCTGGCGCGAGGAAAATGAGCTTGCAGGACGCGAGATAATGCGCGATGGGCAGTGGCTGGCGTAAGCGGCGTTCGGCATCGCCGTCGCGTCATGTTCGGACGATCCCGAAGTCGGTGAGCAAGCAGGCGATACCGCCGGTTTCGTCAAGCCCGAGATAGGAAGAGTAGAAACCATCGCCCCACCCGGCGTGGAAGCAGACCACGTTCGCCCCGCTCGTCACGTCGGCGACGACAGTCGCCCAACCCCAGGTGGGTACGTGGGTTTCCTCAAGCTTCTCGCCTAGTTCTTCCAAACAGTCGTCATCAGTATCCTGCAACGCCATGAAGGCTTGGGCTGCCACGCTGTCCATAAAACAACCGAGCCCGCTATCGACGCCGTAGCCGAATCGCTCACCAGCAGGCAAAGTCCTACCAGCCAGTTCACGACCGACAGCAAGTTCCCAGCGGATCGGCGGGCGGTGACCAAACTGCACGATCGAGGCGGCGACTCGCTGGTCGGCCTGCGCGACGAAGTGGGCGATACAGAGCAGCACCGGATACCGGCCGGGAGGCACGGGGATAGCAAACGGCACCGTCCCGGTCGCCTCCAACGGATCGCAGGCGATGATCGAGCCGGAAGGCGCGACCAGATCGGCAATCTGTTGGTGTGTCAGGGTGACGCGAGTCCCGCCCCCGGCATCCGCCGAACCACCCCGCACGGCCCACCCGAAATCCAGCTTCGCCATCATCACCGCAACCAGAACAATACACAGCCCTCGTGAGATTCTATTCTACCTTCCGTGTCACCGGGTGACGAATGGTGTACAGTCCGTCAGGGCCGATGAAGGACGAAGGAGGGGTGATGAGCGCAGCAGCACTGGTCGGGATCATCATGGGCAGCGACTCGGATTTGCCGACGATGCGCAATGCCGCCGTGATCTGCGCGCAGTTCGCGGTGCCATACGAGGTGCGCGTCGTCTCGGTACACCGCACACCGCGCGACGTGACCGAATACGCGGAGACAGCGTACGGGCGCGGCCTGAAGGTGATCATCGCGGGGGCGGGCGGGGCGGCACACCTGCCGGGGATGGTCGCCGCGCAGACGCCGCTGCCGGTGATCGGCGTGCCGGTCAAAGGCCGCGCGCTCGATGGCCTCGACTCGCTCCTCTCGATCGTGCAGATGCCAAACGGGATACCGGTCGCGACGGTGGCGATCGGCGGGGCGATGAATGCGGGGCTGCTGGCGGTGAGGATCCTCGCGGCACACGAGCCGACCCTGCTCGCCAAAATGAGCGCCTACATGGACGAACTGGCGACCATGTCCCGCGCGAAGAACGAACGACTAGGCGCGGTCTGACGCGACCCAGGCGAACGGCGATGATACAGGGAGGGAGATAACGCGATGACCGGGCGACGCAGCACAGAAGAAGTGTTCGCCGAGGAAGGCTTGCCCACCGAGGGCGGCCAGGCCGATGAGGTCATCCCGGATGAAACAGTCCCCGATCCGGTCGAAGAAGCCGATCTCGAATCGTTCCCGGCCAGCGACGCTCCCGCCTGGGGCGGCAACGACGATCCGATCCCGCCGACACCAACACCGGGGCGCGACTAACGCTTGTTCGGCATCGATCGTGGCAACGTGCGCGCAGTCACCCGAGTAACCCTCGCTCAGGAGAGGATGGAGTGATCTGGGTCGGTACGTCCGGGTGGAGCTATGATCATTGGACGGGTGTGCTCTATCCACCGGGGTTACCGCCGCGCGAACGTCTAGCGATATACGTTCGACACTTCCGCACGGTAGAGGTGAATAGTACCTTCTACCGCTGGCCGCGCCCGGTCACCTTCGCCGGCTGGAGACGCCGCCTGCCAGAAGACTTTGCGCTGGCGGTCAAGGCACCGCGCGGGCTCACGCACGGCGCGCGACTCTACGCCCCGGAACGCTGGATCGAGCGGATCGTGCAGAGCATCCATGAGCTTGGCGCGCAACGCGGGCCGCTGCTCGTCCAACTACCGCCCGATTTGCCCTACGACTGGTCGCGCCTCGCCTACTTCCTCGCCCTCGTGCCACCGTGGCTGCGCGTCGCCTGCGAGTTCCGTCACCCGAGTTGGCACCGTAAAGAGACCTTCGCGCTGCTCGAACGACACGGCGCGGCCTACTGCGTGATGAGCGGCGCGAACCTACCCTGTATCCTCCGCGCCACCAGCCAGACCGTCTATATCCGCCTGCACGGTCCCGACCACCATCACCTCTACGCTGGTTCATATCCCGACGCCGATCTGCGCTGGTGGGCAGACCGCATCCGCGAATGGGCGGCACGAGGACACACCATCCACGCCTACTTCAACAACGATGGTGACGGCAATGCCGTACGCAACGCGGCGCGCTTGCGCGGCCTGCTCAGACGCTGATGTCGTCCCGGCGATCGTCCGCCAAGGCGCGGGCGGTAGGGGGATGCTCCCCCACCGCCGTAGTGTCCCCCTTGAGGCGGGAGGGAGAAAGGATGGGATCTAGCCCCCTACACCGGTATCCGGCTGAACCGCCCGCCAGGCTGGAATAGCCGGCGCACACCCCGCCAGAAGGCGAGCAACGCCACGGCCACCAGCGCGGCGACCGCGAGCCACGCGACCACGGCGATGAGCGGGGTGTCGCGCTGACGCAGGGCGAGCCCCACAAACGCCCAGACGAAGACGGCAGGATAGAGCGGATCGGCGCGTCGGATACCGAGCACAGCGCCGAGGACGCCACCGACGACGATCATGATCGCCGCCCACGCCACCGGGCCGATCCCCCAGCCGCCCCACCCCGCCCGATCGAGGGCGACACTGGCGTTGGCGATCGTCGCCACGCTCACCCAGCCGAGATAGATACTGAACGGCCACCGCATGACCGCGCGCTCGGCGCGACTGGGGGCGGTTTCGCGACGCAACAGGCTGTAGATGATGATCAGCGAAAGGAGCAAAACAACCATCGCGATCATCGAGATCGGCAAAAGGTTGTAATGCCACAGGAATAACCAGATGGCATTGGCGGCGCAGCTCAACACGAAGAACGGGCTGATCCGTTGGAAGCGCGCATTACGACGCCCGGCAGGCAGCAGCCCATACAGGACAAAAGCGATCAGGCTCAGGTAGATCAGCCCCCAGATCGAGAAGACCCAGTTCGCCGGCAGAAAGAGGACCGGATCGCGATTGATGACGTCACCGGTGGTGATCCCGTTGAGCGGCAGGGCATTCGCCAGACCATTCACTCCGATAGTGACGAGCAACGCGACCAGGTTGAGCAGGGGCCAGCGCCAAGGACGACCCATCGGTACCTCTCCGCCATGTACATAAGGCGATCAACGGCCAGCAGGATCGTTCAGGCACTTCGCCGCGCCCCACCTGTATTCAGCGCTGATAGCGCAGCGGGCGCGGCAGGGAAACCCCGTCGCGCCCGCCTCGTCAACTACGTTGGTTACGGCGTTAGCGCGCCCCCGCGCCGGCCGCGGCGCCCTCGGTCGTGAGCGCGCCCTTGGTCTGCCCGTCGAAGAGGTGGATGGCCCGCTGGTCGAATTCGAGCCAGATCGCCGCGTCGGCCGCGGTCTCGAAATGCGG
>DATCMP010000279.1:0-2821 GCA_036563365.1 Thermomicrobiales bacterium | reverse complement strand
GATAGGAGGTACAATGGCGCGCGTCGTCAATCGAGTTCGCGGGACGGTCCTGGCTGAACAGGCCGAGACCGCTCAAACATGGTGGACTCGCGGGAAGGGATTGCTCGGGCGCAAAGGCTTGCCAACCGGCGGCGGCCTGATCATCGAGCCGTGTTCAAGTATCCACACCTGGTTCATGGCCTTCCCGATCGATGTGGCCTTTGTTGCCGCCGATGGACGGGTGGTGCGTACCGCCCCGGCGCTCGCCCCGTGGCGCTTTGGCCCGCTCGTCCGCGGCGTGCGCTATGTGGTCGAGTTACCCGCGGGGGCGCTGGCGGCGAGTGGCACGGTGGCCGATGACTACCTCGACATCCTCCCGGAAGAAGCAGCGAACCCTTTGGCGAGGGCTACGCGACGCGCTGCTTGATCTCGTTTTCCCGCCTCGCTGCGCCGGATGCAACCAACGCGGGGAATGGCTTTGCGCCACCTGTCTGGCGCTTGTGCCGCCGCTGCCCCCGCCGCTCTGCGCGCGGTGTGGCAAACCGCTCATCGTACGTGATGCGCTGCCCGCGATCTGCCGGGCGTGCCGTCACGGCGAATTGGCGGCCCTCGATTGGGCGCGAGCCGCGTATCCGTTCACCGGGCCGTTGCGCGAGGCGATCCATCGCTTTAAATATGGGAAAGAACGGGCACGGGCCACCCATCCTGGCCTGGCGCTCCTGCCGCTCCTCGATCAACTGCCCCATCGCCGCAGCGCGACCCCTATGCTGTTGGTCCCGGTGCCTTTGAGCGCGGCGCGGCGGCGGGAACGTGGGTACAATCAGGCGGAAGCCCTGGCGCGTGTCCTCGCGACGGCCAGTGGTTGGTCGCTCGACACCGGACTGGCGCGCATCCGCGCTACGCCACCACAGGTCGGCCTCGATCGCGCGGCGCGGCAACGGAATGTGCGCGATGCTTTTGCCTGGGCAGGGCCAGCGCTCGCCGGGCAACATGTGCTCCTGGTTGATGATGTGCTGACGACCGGCGCAACAGCCGATGAGTGTGCCGCCGTGCTTAAAGCCGCCGGGGCGGCCTGGGTGGGATTGGTGACCGTCGCGCGGGCGATCGAGCCGCGTGAGCGGCAGGCGACATAACGAGAAGAGACTCTTCTCTAAGGCCGTCTACCGGCCACGATCTGTCGTGTTCACCTTGCCACCCTACATGTTCTGTGTGCGCTATTGCTCGGTCTGTGGGAAGAGGGGAACGACCTCGCCGGCCCAGATGTGTGGGCCGGGGAAGTACGCCCGCACCGCGTGGAGAAACGCGATCCCATCGTGGCCGTCGGTGCGTCGCCCGGTCGCGCCGCTGACGATGCCGCGCACCGTATCGTAGAAGACCTCGTTATCGACGTGGACGTTGCCATCGGGGTCGGTGTAGAAGGTGGCGATGATCTCGGGGTTGTCGTCATCCTCCCAGCCCTGGAAGATACACACCTTCATCTGTACCGGGTTCATGTGTGGTTGCTGGTCATCTGCCTGCATCGTTTCCTGCTTTCGGGTAGGGGCATCGCTGTCACCGGCGCTGACGTCTCCTTCGACGAAGCGCAACTCTCCGCGGAGGCAATTCTACCAGCCGATCGGGACGAGGGCGTCGGCCAACCTTCCAGGGGCGCTATAACCGCGCGATCCCATCAACCGGCTGCGATAGTCTGCCACCTTTCCTTGCCGCACAGGGATGATCAAGAGCATCCGCGACGAGCGATGCTCCCGTTGTATCCGCTCGGCAGCCGCGAACCAGCACCACTCTGCGCTATCACCTGCGCTAGCTGCTTCCGATCTGCATAACCCCTTCACGCCCGAGGGCCATTGCACGGTTATTGTGGACCTCGTAGTGTTCTATGGTCGCGTAGCAAGCCGATTTCGTGCTCACCATCCATTGGCAGGCGGTCACCATCGACGTTAACGATCAGCGCCACTGTAAAGAGTGACCAATACGGTCGCTGAATTCGTGCATGATGGCCGATGTCACCGCTTGGTGTGCTTGGTACACTCGGTGGCGTAGGCAGGTTGTCCGGCAACCGGAAGGATGTCCTTCTGGAGAGAGGAGTCCCCATGAGCTACGTCGCTACAGCAAAGATCCCGCGCCGGTCCGTCCTCTCTGCCTGGTGCCCTACATGCCAGAAAACACAACCGTGCTCACCACGCCAGGGGACGACCGACGAGCAAAATACGCTGTCCTATACATGCGATATTTGCCACGGCACCACGCATGAACCGGTGCTGCGTCTCAGCACGACGCTACGCGCTGAGGTTTCATCAGCCGCCTGAGCAAAGGCTACGCTCGTCGCTGCCGGTGCTCCGCTACTTCCGGGTAGGGGACACCGGCATCAACCTACTCAGCGCGGCGTGGTAATCGCGGCGAGTGTTGTCGCTAACTCCGGGGCTGCCTGTACATCGATGCCGCCCGGCAGCGTCAGGCGTTGCGTGGTGTACTGATAGGCGAGAATCTGCTGCTCGCCGGAGGCGAAACGAAAGGTCAGGATGACGAACTGATCGCTGCCGGTGGCCGTGGGCGGAGAGAGCCGCGTCAGCGGCCGATTGAGTAGCGCGATGATGATCGCTTGTTCCTCCGTCGAACGCGGCTGCGTATCGCACCAGCCCGCCCCCGGTCGACAGATCGTCAACGTCGTCGCCTCGCTCAGGCGCAAGCGCTGCGTCGGATTGATCTGCTCCACCGCGCCAGCGGCCACCGGCACCTGTTGGCGTGTCCCCGTTGCTGCCGGTGCCGCCGCACCAGCCGCCGCCGCCGCTGTCGCGGGCGCGACAGCACCATTGGCGCTACGTGCTGTTTCCCGTGTTGGCGC
>DATCMP010000274.1:0-3156 GCA_036563365.1 Thermomicrobiales bacterium | reverse complement strand
GTGGCGACCCAGCCGCCGACTGATCATCGCGGTCAGCACGACGCTGACGGTGGCCGTTGTTGCCCTGAGTGTCGTCACCTGGCAGGCTTGGTCAACACGCTATTACGACACGAACCAACTCAAACCCGCGTTCGACTTCGCCACCCGCCACGATCCCGCGCCGGGCAGCCGCGCCGCCTACATCTTCACCAGCCATGAACTCTACGAGGCGTTCCACCCCTTCTTCGCCGACGACGCCGATTTTTACTTGCTCCGCCCCGAACGGGCGGGCGACGACCCACTAAAGAATGCGCGCCTCACGCCTGAAGGGCGGCAAGCGGCGATGACGGAGATCGCGCGCGACCACGCCCAGATCTTCTTGATCCGCAATGCCGACGACTGGACCAGCCGCGACCTCAACACCTGGCTCACCGATCACGCGCAGCTCGACGCCGCGACCCGTGTGGGCAACACCGACCTCTCGTTCTGGCGCGTGGGGGAGGCGGGGCGGCGCTGAGGGCCGGTGAGCCGGTTCGGGGCAAGCCCCGTGACGCTGCACGGGACAAGCCCCAGCGAAGGGCTGCGGCCACGAAATATCCATGATGGGCACAATGCCCACCTCTGTGGGTTGAGAGCGCTATTGCCTGAGCGGCTATTTGAAGCGCCACCGCCGCTGCAATAATCGCAGCTGTGGAAGGTGGGCATCGTGGCAGCAGCCCGTAGCGCCGGTTTCGATCGACGGCACCACCGCGTTCGGTTATGACCGCTTACCCGCCAGTAGCCGCAGCAACGTCTCGGCGAACTCACCGCGCGGGATCAGTTGATCATCGCGGTTGGCGAGTTCGCGCAGCTTCACCTGACCGCTGGCGCGCTCGTCCTCGCCGACGATCGCCAGGAACGGGACACCCTTGCGGTCGGCGTAGGAGAGCTGATCACGCAGACCGCGCCGCTCATTGAGATAGACCTCGGCGCGGATACCCACCGCGCGCAACTCGGAGACGAGCGCCAGCGCGTCGGCGACACCATCGTCCTCGTTGCCGCGCATGATCGCCACCAGCACCTGAGAGACTGTGCGAATCGGTGGCAGCAGGCCAAACTCCCCGATCACCTCGAAGGCCCGTTCCAGGCCCAGCGAGAAGCCGGTCGCGGGGACATCGCGACCGCTGAACGAGCCGATCAGGCCATCGTAGCGTCCGCCGCCGCCAATCGAGCCGACCTTCGGGCGCTCGACCGCGATCTCGAAGACCGGACCGGTATAGTAGTCGAGCCCGCGCACCATCGAAAGTTGCAAGGCATAGTTCTCGCGCGCCACGCCGAGCCCGCCAAGGAAGCCGAGCAGCCGCTCCAAGTCGTCGGCCCCCGCGACCACGTCGGGGAAGTTCGCCGCCCGCCCGCGCAGTTCGGTCAGCACCGCGGCATCGCTGCCACGCATCGTGACGAGGTCGATGACACGATCCGCCGCATCAGCATCGACGCCGCGCTCGATCAGTTCGGCGCGCACGCCATTCGGGCCGATCTTCTCGATCTTGTCGATACTTCGGTAGACCTGCCCGGCCTGCTCATCGGCAACCCCGGCCAGCTTCGCCAGCCCGGTGATGATCCGCCGATCGTTGATCTGGATCGTGAACTCGGGGAAGCCGAGCGCGGTGAGCGCATCGGCGACCGTGGCGATCGCCTCGGCATCGGCGAGCATCGAGGGACTGCCGACGGTATCGACATCGCACTGAAAGAACTCGCGGAAACGCCCGCGCTGCGGCCGATCGCCGCGCCAGACCGGGGCGATGTGGTAGCGTTTGAATGGCAGGACCAGATCGTTCGCGTGGAGCGCGGCGACACGGGCCAGCGGCACCGTCAGATCGTAGCGCAGCCCGACCTCGCGCCCGCCGTGATCGGTGAAGCGGTAGAGGAGTTTTTCATCCTCGCCGTACTTGCCGGTGAGGGTAGCGGCATATTCGAGCGCGGGGGTATCGAAGGGCTCGTAGCCGTGACGCTCGAAGACGTCGCGCAAGATCCCGATCACCTGCTGGCGCAACAGCATCTGCGCGGGCAGGAAATCGCGGAAACCGCTGAGCAATTGCGGCTTCACGAGCGCCCGTTTTTTACCGCCATCGCCATTCGCTGTCATAAGTCCTCCACCATACCGATATGCGGCGTATTCACCACCGAGAATACCTCAATGTGCTCGTCGCGATCCTCCGAGCGGCCCAAGGAACGGCGCAAAGAATCTGCGGGAATTCGTTGATCGTCGCTGAGGCCCTTTCCCATCCGACCGCTGATCGCTCGGGAGAAAAACCGTCAGCACGAGTGCGAGGACCAGCAGGAGCGGCAGAAAGGCCAGTGCCTCGGTGAGGCCGATCCGATCGGCGAGCGCCGCAGTAATCGAAACGCCGATCCCGGCGGTGACAAAGCCGATGCCGAGGATGAGGCCGGAGGTAACGCCGACACGACCGGGCATCAACCCCTGCGCGAGCGTGAGGGTCGAGGGGAGGGAGAAATCGGCCACGAAACCGACGAGTGCGCCGAGGAGGAAGGCACCGGGGCCAGGAAAGGCGAGGAGCATCCAGATCGCCGGGCCGAGCAAGATCAAGGAGCCGATGATCGCGAACTTGCGACTGAAGCGGTCGGCGGCCAACCCGCCGACGATCGTGCCACACGAGCCGGAGATGATGATGACGAAGAGGAGTGGGCTGTAGAATCCCGCGCCATAGCCCAGGGAGCGATAGAGGATCGGCAAGAAGTTCACCAACACCATGAAGGTCCACGAGCGGAGCATCACGATACCGAGCACGGCGAGGAGTGGCCGGAGTTGCAACGTGCGTACCGGTGTGTCAACCGTCACCACCGGCGGGAGGTTGCGCCGACCATCGAGCGTGCCGAGTCCGAATGACAGCCAGATGGCAACAACGACGGCCAGCGGCAGCAGGATGAGTGTCCCCCGCACACCCAGGGTGCCGAAAAGCAACGCGCCGATCAGCGGACCGAGCGCAAAACCGCTGGTACCGCCGACGGTGAAGATGGAAAAGCCGGTATTGAGCCGTGTGGGCGCGGTGACAAGTGGCACGTTCGAGGCCCCGAGCGGATGGTAGGCGCCGGAGCCAAGGGCGGCCAGGACGGCGAGGCCAAGGATGGCCTGATAACTGGGGGCGAAGCCGATCAGGGTGAAGAAGCAGCCCATCC
>DATCMP010000261.1:0-4323 GCA_036563365.1 Thermomicrobiales bacterium | reverse complement strand
CATCCGATGGTAGATATGCGTGCAATGCTGTCTGACCGTGTGCGGGCTGATGCCGAGCGCCCGCGCGATCTGCCGATCCGTCGCCCCCGTCGCCAGGAGGTCCAGCACCCGCCGCTCGGTCGCCGTCAACTCGTCCGGGTGCCGCACCGGAGCGGGTAAACAACCGCGCATCGTCGTCCTCCTCGCTCCGTCGTGCCCCTCCGCGAAGATGCGACGGCCCCGCACGCCGCAGCGCCGGGGCCGTCGCATCCCTAAACTTGCAGCAGCGCCGTGAGCGCCGACACCTCGACCCGCAGGGAGGCCAGCCACTCGCGCGCCACGCCCAGCTCGCGCTCCGCCCGCGCCTTCCGGCTCTGCGCCGCCTCGTGCTGGAAGCGCAGCAGCGCGGCATGGGGGTGGGTGCTCAGCAGCACCTTCGTGGCGGCCGCGCGCTGCTTGTCGTTCGTGCCGAGTTCGCCGGACTTGTGCGCCTCATCGATGAGCGCTGCCTCGCAATCGGCGAGTTCCTTGCGGGCGTCGGCCTCGGCCAGCATCGCCGCCAGCGCCTCCCCGCTCGCCGTGTCGTAATCGGCGGTGGTCGCGGCGAGCCGGTCGATCGCGCGCAGCAGCCGGTCGGCGATCGCGACCCGCATCAGCGGCCGGGTCGGGGCGTCGTCGTCGCCCGCGGCGATCTTGTCCAGTTCCTCGCCGGTGAAGGCACGCTTGCGGTCGGTCGCGATCCACTGCTCCTCGAAACCGGGATAGACGGACTCGCTCGTGACGTAGCCCTGCTCGGCCATATCCTCCAACGCCTCGGCGATCTCCGCCTCGGTCAGCGCCCCGGCCGCCTGGCCGTCGCTCAGCGTGCGGCGATAGACGGTCGGCTCGCCGGGGGCAGCGGGCGGGAAGAAGCTCTCCCGCTCGTTCGTGAAAGGGTTGAAGTGCTCCTCGGCCATCCTGATCACTCCTTCGGTGGTGCTGAAAGCCGGGCGGCAGCGCCACCCGGCCCGATCGTGGTCCTTACGCCGCCACCTGCTCGACCGGCAGCCGCCGCGCGATCGCCTCGCCGACTGCGGTGTACTGCTGGCGGATCACGCCGTTCTCGCCCTCGGCGAGCAGCCCGCGCAGCAGCGCGTCCTCGACTTGCAGCGCGGCCAGCGTCCATTCCGGCCCGCCGTAGAGCGCGATCAGCTCGCGGAGCTTCGCCGCCTCGGCCACCGGCGCGGTGTGCGCGCAGTCCTCGAAGCCGCGGCGCGGGTTGAATTTCCAGCAGGGGCAGGAGGAATAGAGGATGCGTCCGGTGCGCGTGCAGCGCTGGACGGTGTAGACCTCGGCGGTGGTGGCGCTCGGCATCGCCCACTCCTCGGTGGCGACCCCGGCGCGGAGGAGCCTGGCCAGCGCGGAATTTCCCTTGATCGGGATGGGGTATTCGGTGCCGTTGACGACGGTGATAATGCGGGGCTTGTTAACGGTGGCAGCCATCTGGTATCCTCCCCTTGTGATTAGTCGTTGGCTGTAACTAGCTCGCGACGCGAGCGCTCTCCTGTGACAGCAGGGGGGCGCTCTCCTTTTTGCCCTGACGCCAGCGCCGCTGCGCCGCCGTCTTCTGCGCCTTGGTGCGGGCGCGCGCCGCGCGGAGACTGGCGTAGTCCCGCAGGTTGCTGGCGAACACCAGGATTTGCTCCCACTCCAATACCTCCGGGTCCTCCTCCGGCAGCTCCTCCTCGTCCATCGTCCTCCTTCCTGGGTGAGCGGGTCGTACATGTAGATGGGTCGGCGGCGGGTCGTTGTACGCTGGTATCTGGGGTGAGGCGCTCGACCGCCTCGGCGTAGGTTGGCGGGGTGTAGGGTCGCCCGGTCACGCGCGCCTGCACCGCGACCGCGGCGGCCAGGGCGGCGTCCACGGCCCGCAGTCCGGGCACGCGCGGGTCGTCGGCGGCGAGGACCGGGCGGGGGGCGCTCATGCGCTTATCGCCTCCCGCTCGGCACCGACGGTGGTGTCGGCCAGGGCGGCGGCGATCTCGGGGGCCGCCTGGGGAAAGGTGCGGGCGAGTGCTTGAATCACCGTCAGTCCGGGGCGCTGGATATCATTGAGTATCTGAGACAATTGGCCGTCGTTGACTCCAAGTAGTCGGGCGTACTCCCTGACCCCGCGCGGGGTGTCGAACTCACCGGACGCCGGGTTATAGGTTCGGTAGCGCCGGAGCAGTTCATTCAGCATGGCTCACCTCCTTGATTGAATCTCTAAT
The DNA here is from genome assembly GCA_036563365.1 of Thermomicrobiales bacterium. Classification (GTDB taxonomy): domain Bacteria; phylum Chloroflexota; class Chloroflexia; order Thermomicrobiales; family CADCWN01; genus CADCWN01. Next base: position 2,095 of record DATCMP010000261.1, on the reverse strand, counting down.
CAAAGGATACCATGTACTGCTTAGATAGTCAATCCATTCCAAGCATAGACTTCACCGATAGTGCTTGCTATCCTAAGCACATGGAAAAGCCGCCGTTTCGAGATCTACTGCGAAGGGCAATGGAAGGCGCGGGCGTGAGTCAGCGTGAGTTGTCGCGCCGTAGTGGGAAAAACATTTCGACTATTTCCTTCACTTTGCAGGGCAAAACCTGGGGTGATAAGTACCCGCCCCTTGATGACATAGAGGCATATGCGAAAGCGCTGGATATCGCTCCGGCGATACTGCGCGGTGATGAGCCTTTTCCTGAGGACGATCCAGTAGCACCAGTGCCGGAAATCCAAACCGTGCCGCTCGCCGTCCTGCTGAAGCGGATCGGTGCTATACCCTATCGTGGGAGGCCGGTCGAGGACGTGGCCGCCAGCGCGGGGGCGGGGTCGGGCAGTCAGATACCCCAAGGTTTCGACGATGCGCGCCCTACCGGGAAGAAGCGCGACGCGAACGATCCGCTGCAGGATGTGATTGTGACCGGCGATTGCATGGTGGATCTGCTTTACCCCGGCGATCAGGTCACGGTAGACACCCGCCAGATGCCCCAGATCGGCGATGTGGTCGTCGGGGTGCGCTTCCACGACGAGATGATCGTGAAGTTCCTCCGCATGAAAGACGAGCATCAGTATCTCGAATCAAAGGACGGCAAGACGATCATCCCGCTCGATCAATATATCCGGCTGCTGGGCCCGGTGGTATTCGTGCAAAAGAGTATGAGGCGCTTGTTAGAGGCGTTGTAGCACACGCATCGTGACCCGGCCCATGTCGGTGGCGGGTGGGCGCAGGGGTGCCGTGGGGACACGATGTGGACAATGGGAGAAGCCATGCACGCCACCCCGCTCCACGCCATCGACCCGTCCACGCGCGACGAGGCCGACGAGCGCGTCGCCATCGTCCCCCGCCCCGACAACGTGCCGATCGCGCTCACCGACAACCACGGCGACTTCGCGTGCGGCCACTGCGGCCTGGCGCTGTTGCGCGGGGCGCTGCCCGGGCGACTCGACGAAGACCGGGTGGTGGGGAAGGACGCGGTGGGGCTGCTGGTGCGGTGTCCGGGGTGCGGGTGGGATAACGCGGTGCCGCGGGGGTGAGCATGGGCTACGATACGCGGCTGCAACCGGACTACGAGAATTACCCCGCGTGGTTCCGCGCGGAACTGGAGGCGCGCGCGGCCGATTTCGCCTATCTCACCGACGGTGCGCGGCAGGAGGCCATCCGGGACAACCTGTCGCCGCGGGCGCGCGACTTCCTCCTGGCGCTCGTCGTGCGCGGGTTGCTCGCGCAGGCCCGCCTCGCGGCGGACGCCGGTGATGGTCCGCGCCATGGATGAGCTGCACGCCGCGATCGCCGCGCATCTGCGGGCTCAGCGCCCGTCTGGGCCGTCCCTGCCGCCCACGGCGCGGGTGTTCTGCCGCGCGTGCGGGCGTCGCATCCTCGATGATGATGGGCGTTTCCTCCTGGCCCTGCTCTACCACGCGCGGCGCTGCGCCGACTGCTACACCCGTGAGCACCCGGAGGAGGCCTGATCGTGGAGGACTTGCACGCCGCGATCGCCGCCTTCCTGCGGGTGCGGCACCCTGGGACGCCCCCGCGCCGTCGGCGTACCGATGCCCCGCCCGCCGAGACGCGGGAGCTGGCGATCTACGCGCGGGTGGCGGGGACGACCCCTGCCGAGAGGGTCGCCCTCAGCGCGCAGATCGTCGCATGCCGGGACGCGGCGGGCGACACGCGCATCGGCCTGGTGTTCGCCGACACGGTGGACGAGACCGGACTGGAACGACCGAAGCTGACCGAATTGCGCACCGCCATCCGGCGCGGGTGGATCACGACGGTCCTGGTGACGAGCACCGCCCGCCTGACGCCCGATCCGCGGTTGCTGCGGGTGCTCGCCGACGAGTGGGAGGCAGCGGGCGTGGCCATCGTCGTCGTCGGGGGGATGTGAGTGGGGCGTGTGGACCAACGTCCCACACGTTAGTCAGGAGCAGGTTACATGATGGAAGAGCAGTTTCGTGCGCCGGGTCCCCCGCATATCATCCGCTGGCGCACG
>DATCMP010000260.1:0-3888 GCA_036563365.1 Thermomicrobiales bacterium | reverse complement strand
CGGGCGCGATCGTGCCGCGCGATCTCAGGGCGGTGGATGATCGGCTGGCGGCGAAGCTGGCGGAGTTGGGGTTGACCGGCGTTGGCACCCATTTTCAGGGCGATCCGGCGACGCTGACGCGCGAAGAGTTGCGCCGGGCGCGCGATATTTTCGCGGCGCACGGGATCGCGATCGTGCAGTCATGGGGCTGGCAACAGCCGTTGGTCAGCGCGGATGAGACGGTGCGGAAGCAGGCGGCCCAGACGCTCGGCCATGCGGTGCGCGTGGCGGCGGAACTCGGGGCGCAGTCGGTCTTGTCCGGCCCCGGCAGCCGCAATCCCCGCGGACCCTGGAACCCACACCGGGAGAACCACAGCTCCAGTGCGGAAGATGCGCTCGTCCGTAGCTTGCGCGAGGTGTCGAGTGCGTGTGAGCAGTACGGCGTGCCGATCGCGCTCGAATGTCACGTCACCAGTACCCTCGATAGCGCGACCCGCGTGCGGCGTGTCCTCGATCGCGTCGATTCGCCGTGGATCAAGGTGAGCCTCGATCCGGTCAACTTCATCGGCGGCTTCGCGACGCTCTGGGATACTACGCCGCTCCTCAACGAACTCTTCGACACCCTCGGCCCGGCGATCGCCGCCGCGCACATCAAGGATGTCTACGCCGAGGATCGGCTCGTCGTCCATATCAGCGAGACCGTTCCCGGCGACGGCGTCCTCGACTTCGCCACGTTCTTCCGCCGCTTCGAGGAATTGTTACCGGGCGGCTACGGCCTGGTGGAGCATCTCCCCGAGAGCCTGGTGCCGCAAGCGGTCGCCAATGTGCGGCAGACGCTGACGGAGTTGGGGTTGCCGATTAATTAGCGTGGGGTGAACCCCTCCCCCGGCCCCTCCCCGACGCGGGGAGGGGTGACTTGATAGGGGGGTAATGACTTTTCGGCAAACCGATCACCCCGCAACATGCCCCCCTCTCTTTTCAGGGGAGGGGTCCGGGGAAGGGTAAAGAAGGAGGCCGTTTGGATCTCAGCGGGAAAATCATCCTGGTCACCGGGGCGGCGCAGGGGATCGGCGAGGCGATCGCGCGGCTTTGCGCCGCGCGCGGGGCGACGGTCGTGCTGATGGACCAGCAAGGTGAGGCGGCGGGGCGCGTCGCCGCCGATATACGCGCGGGTGGCGGCGCGGCGGAAGCGGCGCAGGCTGACGTGCGCGATGACGCGGCGGTCGCGGCGGTCTTCGCCGGTGTGCGCGAGCGTCACGGGCGGCTTGACGCGCTAATCTGCGCCGCCGGTGTCCTTAAGGGCGCGTATGAGCAGCCGGAAGAGCTATCGATTGATGACTGGGATCTCGTCCTCGATGTCAATGTGAAGGGGATCTTTCTCTGCGCCAAGTATGCCACCTCGCTGCTCGAAGCGAGCGGTCGCGGCGTGTTGATCCTGATCTCGTCGGGCGGCGGGGTACGGGGACCGAGTTCTTCCCTCGCCTATGGTGCGAGCAAGGCCGGGGTGCATGGCCTCGGGCTGACGATGGAGGGACGTTTGGCCCCGCGCGGCATTCGCGTCAATGTCGTCTGCCCCGGCCAGATCGCCACCGAGATGAAGCTGAGCGTGATCGCTGCCGAGGCCGAGCGCGCCGGTCGCCCCAAGGAAGAAGCCTTCGACGAGGCGCGCCTGGTCCTCGGTTCCGCCGATGGGGTGGCGAAGGTGATCGCCTTTTTGGCCTCACCGGAGGCCGATTACGTGCGCGGCACGCTGTTCACCCGCTAGGGGCAGAGCAAGAGGAGGCGCGGGCAACCGCCCGCGCCTCCTCTTTTTGCCGTCCGGCAACGCTACATCCGCGAGCCGTCGATCATCACGTCGATCGTGCTTTGCAAGCCATCGGGGAACTGCATCAGCGCCTCGCGCGTCGATTGTAGGTGTTCCAGCATCGCCTGACGCGCCGCCTCGGGATCGCGCGCGGCGACCGCGGCGGCGATGAGCCGGTGCTGCGACAGGGCCAGCTCGCGCTCCGGCCCCGGGTGGTAGTTGCGACCGCTCCGTCGCTGCTGCCAGAGGATCCCGACGATCACCTCGGCCAGGATCGCCAGGACCGGGTTCTGGCTCGCTTCCGCTAACAGAACGTGGAAGCGCGCGTCGGTCGTTGACCAGCGATCGGCGAGCCGGGTTTGCGATTCCTCGCTGCCATCGAGTTCGCCATCGAAGGCGCGGGTCATGCTGTTGATGCGGCGGATCTGCAACGGTGTCGCCTGGGTCGCGGCCATCGCGGCGATCTCCGGCTCCAGCAGCGTGCGTGTGTTGAGGATATCTTCGGCGCTGGCGTGTGCGCGGAAGAAGGCCAGGACCAGGGCATCGCGCGCCGGGCTGGTCATATCCGAGGCGACGACCGCGCCCTGACCCGAACTCGTGGCGATAATCCCGCGCGCCGCGAGGAGCTTGATCGCCTCGCGCACGACCGGGCGGCTGACGCCGTAATGATCTTGTAATTCGCGCTCGGATGGCAGGACCGTCCCCGCCGGAAATTCCTCCGCGATGATTCGTTGCAGTAGGCTTTGTGCTACTTGCACAGGCAGCGCGCTGGCACGCCGTACCATCTTCTCGTCCTTTGCTCTCTTTGCACACCTTCAATACAAACACGGCAATGCTACCACGTTCGCGATAGCATTGCCGTGTTTTTCTCGGGCTTCATCGATAGCAATTGTCGGACAACGGGATTGATCAGCCCGATTGCGGCGATCAGGGCCGTTCTTCGATCGTCTGGCGGCTGGGTTTCGCGGCGAGTGTCAGATAGCTGATGAGGAAAAATGCGGCGAACAGACCTGACATTGCGAAGGGTCGCAGGTAGGCGGTTGGGTCGAGCAGTGGTCCGATCAGATCGCGGGCGAGGGCGCGCGGATTGACGATGAGATCCCAGCTATTCCAACGCTCGAAGCGTCCGAGATAGATGCCCACGCCGCAAAGCCCCGCCGTGAGCAGGATGAAAAGCCAACTCGCCGCCCGCCCCAGGTAGTCGCCGACGATCCGCTGCATGATCCCGAGCGAGGCCGCGCCGAGGATGCAACCGGTCCAGGCGAAGACGGCCATCATCATCATATCGTACCAGAAGAGCCAGGGCATCTCCGGGCGGGCGCGGATGTGCATGAAGTCGGTGACCAGATAGGGCGCATTCGGCAGAAATGCCAACCAGAGCGCCGCCGCCGGGAGGAGTCGCCAGGGCTGCGCGGCGTTGCGTAGATGTAGCCGATCGGCCCAGAGACTCGCGGCGTAGGGCACCCAGGCGAGCGCGAGGTTCCAGGCGAACCAGGCATAGCCCCAGCTATGGAGACGCCCGATCCGCGCGGCCAGGAGCCCATACGCCAGCGTGCTTGCCAGCGCCAGCGCGTAAAACGAGTGCCCGGCGAGGAAGCGATGAAGGGGCCGGAGATAGGTATGGTAGGCGGTCGTAAGTGACATACTATCTTCCTCCTGCGATGAGCCGTACGGCCTATCCGCTACAACGCCTCGTGGGGGGACGTGGTTGCTTGGGGGGTGGTAGAGGAGGGAGAGGGGCATCGCCGATGAGGTCCGGGCGAATTTTGCGGGGCTGGCGCTCGTGTTGCCTCGGTATGATCGCATTCTCGCATGGCACCGCCTGCTGACACATCGACCCTTCGGACGGTGCTTTCGGACGTGGTGAGCCGCTATCGTGGTAACGACTGCTGAATGTTCACGGCGGCGGAGGGTAAGGATGGTACAGGCGACTGATCGGGCGAGGCGTCGGGAGCTGGCCCACGTCCTCTGGCTCGGCGGGCCACCGGATTGCGGGAAAACGTCGATCGCGCAGATCATCGCGCAGCTGATGCTTCTATGTCAAGATCCACGCGCTCAGCACCAGAGTGGGCGGGTTCCTGGCGCGGCCTGCGGGACCGCGGTCC
>DATCMP010000258.1:0-6176 GCA_036563365.1 Thermomicrobiales bacterium | reverse complement strand
CATCCGATGGTAGATATGCGTGCAATGCTGTCTGACCGTGTGCGGGCTGATGCCGAGCGCCCGCGCGATCTGCCGATCCGTCGCCCCCGTCGCCAGGAGGTCCAGCACCCGCCGCTCGGTCGCCGTCAACTCGTCCGGGTGTCGTACCGGAGCGGGTAAACAACCGCGCATCGTCGTCCTCCTCGCTCCGTCGTGCCCCTCCGCGAAGATGCGACGGCCCCGCACGCCGCAGCGCCGGGGCCGTCTCGGTTCCTATTCCTCGGTGCGCGCGAGCAGCCGCTCGATCTCGAACTCGGTCAGCGTCACGAAATAGATCGGCGGCCCATCCTGGGCGTCATCCCCCGGCGCGGTGCGGTCGAGGAGCGCATCCATCTCCGCCTCGGTCAGCCTGACGGGATAGCCCGGGCGCGCGGTGGCGATGTCCGGCGCGGCCTCGTGGTAGACCATGTGGGGATGGCCATCGGAGAGTTCGTTCGGTAACCCGTCATCCTGCCACTCGTTTGTCCATGCGTCGAAGTGCCGCTCCGCCATCGTGCTCGCTCCTTCGGTGGTGCTGAAAGCCGGGCGGCAGCGCCACCCGGCCCGCTCGTCGTCCCTATGCCGCGATCGGCACCGTCAGTTCCGCGATGCGATCCCCGATGAGATCGAGGGTCACCAGGTCCGCGTCGGTGGCCTTCCCCTCCGCCACCTTCCCCAGCAATCGCTTCTCGCGGCTCAGCAGCCCCTCCCAGGGCCAGCGCGCCACCAGCGGGGCCGTGCGGCGGGCGTAGTCGGCCTTGCGGACCTCGCGCGCGTGCCAGCACTCCGGCTTGCCGTGGGGGTGGCACTCGGCGTGCTTGCAGTCGCAGAGGATCGCGCCGGTCTCGCGGTCGATGCTGACCAGGTTGGTGCGCTGGGGATCGTGGGAAGACTGCGCGCCGTAGGTGGCGATCTCGCCATCCCGCCCCGAGATGCCGACGAAGGTCAACTCGGTGTAGCTGTGGTCGTGCGCTTTGGGGGTGCGGGGTTGCTTAATGGTGGCGGTCATGGTGTACAATCTGCTCGTGATTAGTCGCGGGCACTAACTAGCTGGCGACCCGAGCGCTCTCCCTGTTCGTGGCGGGGAGGGCGCTTTGTTGTTTGCCTTGACGCCAGCGCCGCTGCGCCGCCGTCTTCTGCGCCTTGGTGCGGGCGCGTGCCGCGCGGAGACTGGCGTAGTCCCGCAGGTTGCTGGCGAACACCAGGATTTGCTCCCACTCCAATACCTCCGGGTCCTCCTCCGGTAGCTCCTCCTCGTCCATCGTCCTCCTTCCTTGGTGAGCGGGTCGTACATGTAGATGGGTCGGCGGCGGGTCGTTGTACGCTGGTATCAATGGCCGGGCGCTCGACCGCCTCGGCGGGGGTTGGTGCAATGAAGAGCGCGGCGACCTCGGCGGGCAGCAGGCCGAGCGCGACCAGCGCGGCGGGGGCGATCCCCAGGTCGGCGCAGACCAAACCGACCGGGAAGACGATCCGCCTGCCCGCACGCTGATAGCGCAGCGTACAGCGACCGGCCTGGATACTGTCGTACAGGGCATCGCGGCTGATCCCCAGGAGTTCCCCGACCTGGGTGACCGTGAGGGTGAGGCGGGCGGTGCTCATGCGCTTACCACCTCCCGCTCGGCACCGACGGCGGTGGTCGACAGCGCGGCGGCGATCTCTGGGGCTCGATCCGGGAACGCCTTGATCAGCCCCAAAAGAGCGATATTCGGACCCCGCTTCCCCGCCATGATCAGTGACAGCGTGGACTGATCGATGCCGAGCAGGTTGGCGAATTGTGTCTGTGTGCGGCCGTCGCGGAACTTCTCAAGGAGTGCTATTCGTGGGTCATTCATATTCGACCTCCTGTGACTACTATTTCTGTCAAAGGATCTTTAACTCTTACTATTACTGGCGTCGAGAGCCTATTACATTGACATACGCAATACGTGTACGTATGGTAGGGGCATGGAAACTTTCGGTGAGCGTCTGCAACGCCTGCGAGCAGCGCGGGGGATAAGCCAGTCGGAACTAGCCCGCAAAGTGGGCTGGACTTCGGGCTACGTCTCATTGATTGAGGCGAATAAACGGCTTGTGGATGCACTACCTCGGCACGACTACATGCTCCGTCTCGCTGAGGTGTTGGGCGTAGACGTGGCGGAATTGACGAAACCGAAAGAGCCCGAGCCAGGGGAGCGGCGCAGGCTCACCGATCGCGAGCTATTCGAGAAGTTCGGTATCCGCCCCTATGACGCCCCGCTCAGCGTGGAGGGTGTCTACGCCAGTGCAGGGCCGGGCGAGGGGGTACCCCATGACATCGACGACTCAGTTCCGCGCGAGTACGCCAGGCGCAAGTACCTGCGCGAGGTGACCGTGCGTGGCGATTGCATGGTGCCGGACCTCTATCCCGGCGAGGTCGTGGTCTACAACATTCGGCTTGGGGCGGAGATCGGCAAGATCATGGTGGCCCTCCGGGACGAAGAGGAACTGCTCGTCAAGCGGCTGGTGCTGGAAGGTGACGATCGATTCCTGCACCCCAACGAGGGGATGAATATTCGGGTGGATGAGCGCATCCGGTTTCTCGGACGCGCCGTGGCCGTAACGCGACGGCTCCTGTAAAGACACCAGGCACAAAGCACCGCACGCCTGGTGGCCCGGCCCATGTGGGCTGCCGGGTGGGGGACTTGGGGAGACGGAAGGGCGGTAGGTGACATGGGGAAGCTGATGCGCGTCGCGCTCGTCCTGGTTGCGCTCGTCGCCGGTGGCGCGGGGTATTACGCCGGGACCAGCAATCTCCTGGGACCACAGCGCGCGGTCGCCGCCGACGAGTGCCAGTCGTTCCCCCAGACTGGCAAGCAGGTGTGCGGGCGTTTCCTCGAATACTGGCGCGCGAATGGCGGCCTGGCACAACAGGGCTTGCCCCTCTCCGACCCGTTCGACGAGCGCAGCGATGTGAATGGACAGACCTACAAGGTGCAGTACTTCGAGCGGGCACGCTTCGAGTACCACCCGGAGAATCAGGCCCCGTATGACGTGCTGCTCGGGTTGCTCGGCGGCGAGCAGTACCGGGTGAAGTACCCGGCCGCCCCGCCCCCGCCGTTCCCGGGCGACCCGTTCAACAACCCCGCTTATCCGCAGGAGTGCGCCGACTTCGCCCAGACCGGGCAGCGGGTCTGCTCCCTCTTCCTGGCCTACTGGCGCGCCAACGGCGGTCTCGCGCAGCAGGGTCTGCCGCTGACCGGCGTCATCTTCGAGGCCAATCCCACCGACGGGAAGACGTACCCGACCCAGTATTTCGAGCGGGCGCGCTTCGAGTACCACGAGGAGATCGTCGATCCGCAATACAAGGTCCTCCTCGGGCTGCTGGGGCGCGAGCAATTCCTGGCGAAGTACCCGGGTGGTACTCCAACGACCGGCACGAGCCCCACCCCGAGCGCTCGGCCGACCGCGACCGCTCTGGTGCCGCAACCGAGCGCCGCGCCGCCCACGCCGTCGCAGCCTGCTCCCAGCCTCGCCCCGACCGCCACGGCCACGCCGACCCCGCGCCCGGCGGCCGATCCGCGCGCGGGCTGCGACCCGAGCTACCCGACGATCTGCGTCCCGCCCCCGCCGCCCGATCTCGACTGCGGGCAGATCCCGTTTCGCAACTTCCCCGTAAACAAGCCGGATCCACACAAGTTTGATACGGATGGCGATGGTGTCGGGTGCGAGTCGCGGTAAGTGGGGTAAGACCGACGTCGGCTTTCGGGTTGGAAAAGAGGGGCAGGGTAACGAGATGCAGCACGACTTAGCAACACTCAGCCGCGAGGTCCAGGCCCTCCGCCGCGAGGTGCGCGGCCAGCGTCGCCGGAGTCGGATGCTGTTGCTGACCCTGGTGGCGCTGGTGGCGCTCGTGCCGGGGGCGCTGTTGGCGGCCAACCCCTTCAACGATCTCAACGCGGGCAGTCCGCACAACGGCAACATCGACGCGATCTACAACGCCGGGATCACCACCGGCTGCGACCCGAACGTGAGCTACTGCCCGACCGACCTGGTGACGCGGCAGGAGATGGCCTCGTTCCTGGCGCGGACTGCGGGACTCGGGGATAACCCGCCCGTCGCCAACGCCAAGACCGCCCAGACGGCCACCAACGCGACGCAGCTCGGCGGGCAACCCGCCAGCGCCTACCAACTGGCGGGCCAGCCGATCGCCAACGCCGCGAATGCGGCCAATGCTGCCACCCTGAGCGGCTACGCGCCTGGCGCGCTCAATCGCGTCGCCTTCTCCGCCGCTCCCCGAGCTGGGTTGCTCCCCGGCGATGGCAGCGTCACCGAGGTCGCGCGGGTGACGCTAACCATCCCCGGCCCGGGGGGCCAGGCGGTGGCCGTCCGGGGGACGGTCAACCTCTACAATATCGCCACCGGGGGCGATATCATCGCGCGGCTGGTACAGGATGACGCCGCATTCTCCAGCACCTTCTATTTCCCGTACCAGACCACCAGCACCACCATCGGCGTGACCGTCTTCGCCGAGTGGGTCTTCGTCGCCGCACCGGGGGCACATACCTACACCCTCGTGGCGGCCGCGAACTCGACCCTCGGGTCGCCCCTCGTCGCCACCCCCACCCTCGTCGCCACCACCCACCCGTTCGGTGCGACCGGCACGCCCGGCGCGACCGAGATCGAACCCGTAGCACCAGGGCCTGCCCGTTAGGCACAGCACCGCGTGGGAATGGGGCGTAGGCGTGCGGCTGGGGTGGCGCCGGGAAGAATTGGAGGGAGCCATGCTGACCACGAGCCTCCGCGCCATCGCCCCCGGCACGCACGACGCGGCCGACAGGCGCGCCGTGATCGTCCCCCGCCCCGACAACGTGCCCATCGCGCTCGCCGACAATCACGGCGACTTCGCCTGCGGGCATTGCGGCCTCACGCTGCTACGCGGCGCGCTGGCCGGGCGGCGCGACGAGGACCGGGCGGTGGGGGCGGGCGCGCGGGGGCTGCTGGTGCGCTGCCCGGGGTGCGGGTGGGATAACGCGGTGCCGAGGGAGTGAGGTAGCGGTGGTGTAGGATAGGGCCGGGGTAGGTCTGGGGAGACGTTGGGGAGAACAGGAGGGAACTCATGCTGATCACGAACCTGCACGCGATCGACCCGGACGGGCGGGATCCGGGTGACGAGATCCCGACGATCACCCCCGAGCACGGCGACTTACCGCGCCCCTTCCCGGATGGGTACGGGGACTTCGCCTGCGGCCACTGCGGCCTCGTCCTCCTGCGGGGCGAGATCGACGTGCCCACCGATGAGGGCCGGGCCGTCGCGCCGGATCACCACGAGACCGAGTCCACCCTCATCCGGTGCCCCGGGTGCGGCTGGGATAACCAGACGCCCGGGGACATGGGCGCGGCGATGCCGTAACGCGCGCCCTGCTTGTGTGGTGCGGGCGGGGGCGCAGGGGTGGGCCGATGGACGAACGGGCACGACTCGAACAGAAGCTGCTATGGAAAGGCTACCGGTACTTCACGCTCTCGCGGCCTTTGCGGCAACCGGTCGGCCCGCTGCGCTACGAACTGATCATCTACGCCGACCAACGGAACACGCAGCGTAGCGCGGCGCTGGCGGGCACCTACGTCGAGGTGCTGGGGGCGATCGGGCGATTGCCGCAGGCGACGTGAGCACGGAGAAGCAGGGGAGCGTTGTGGACGAGCTGCACGCCGCGATCGCCGCCTTCCTGCGGGCGCAGCGCACCCGTCCGACCGTCGCCTCGCCGGTCGGGCCGCGGGGGTCGGCGATTTATGCGCGCGTGGCCGTGCCAACCGACCGCGAGGCGGGGTCGCTCCAGTGGCAGGTCGAGGCGTGCCGGGCGTACGCGCTGGCCCGGGGCGAGCCCGTCCGCTTCACCTTCGCCGAGACGGCCGACGGGCTGACGCTCGATCGGCCGCAGCTGCGCATGCTGCGCGACGCCATCGCCCGCGGGTGGATCGCCGCCGTCCTGGTGACGAGCACCGCCCGCCTGACGCCCGCTCCGCGGTTGCTGCGGGTGCTCGCCGACGAGTGGGAGGCGGCGGGCGTGGCCATCGTCGTCGTCGGGGGGATGTGAGTGGGGCGTGTGGACCAACGTCCCACACGTTAGTCAGGAGCAGGTTACATGATGGAAGAGCAGTTTCGTGCGCCGGGTCCCCCGCATATCATCCGCTGGCGCACG
>DATCMP010000554.1:0-4818 GCA_036563365.1 Thermomicrobiales bacterium | reverse complement strand
GGCATCGGTATGGGGCACGTACGACATGAGTTGCTCCGCGAAAGTACGAAGTACGAAGTTGGAAGTACGAAGTGAAATACCCTGCTAATCGAGCTGATGGCCCGACAGTTCGTACCTCGTACTTCCAACTTCGTACTTCCTCAATGGCCGCCCGCCGCGATGAACTGCTCGTACTCGTCGGCACTGAGGAGTTCGCTGCTATCCGCCGGACCGGCGAGGCGCAGCTTGACCATCCAGGCACCGTCATAGGGCGAGGCGTTGACCGTCTCCGGCTCGTCGGCGAGGGTATCGTTGGTTTCGACCACCTCACCGGCCACCGGCGCATAGATGTCGGAGACAGCCTTGACCGATTCGACCACGCCGAACGCCTGCCCCTGGCTCAGTTGCTGGCCGACTTTCGGCACCTCGACGTAGGTGACATCGCCCAACTCGCTCTGCGCGAACTCGGTGATCCCCACGGTGGCGATGTCCCCCTCGATCTTGATCCACTCGTGCTCTTTGGTGTACTGCCGGTCGGTTGGAAGCTGGCTCATCGGACCTCCTCATATGGGAATGACGAGTGACGAATGACGAGTGACGAATAGCATACCAGGGAGAATCTCACAGGTTAGGAGTGCTCGCGAAACGTATTCGTCATTCGTCACTCGTCACTATTACTTGCCTGGGCGTTTGTAGAACGGCGTCTTGACTTGCTCGGCGCGAACGGGCTTGCCGCGGATGATCACATCGAGGGGCTTGCCGACCCCGGCAGCGGCGCGATCGACCAGCGCGAGGCCGATGCTCTGGCCGAGGGTCGGCGAATGGGTGCCGCTGGTGACTTGACCAACGGTCTTGCCATCAACCTGGATCTCATAGCCAGCGCGCGGTGCGCCGCCGCGCTCGGTCATCCGAAAGCCGACGAGGCGGCGGGCCGGTTTCTCGTCGCGCACCTTCAACAGCGCGTCGCGCCCGATGAAGTCGCCCTTGTCGAAGTTGACTGCCCAACCGAGCCCGGCTTCGAGCGGGTTGATCTCTTCGGTTAACTCGTGGCCGTAGAGGGCCATCTTCGCTTCGAGGCGCAACGTATCGCGCGCCCCGAGCCCGATCGGCAGCAGGCCATCGGGCCGACCGGCGTCGAGGATCGCATCCCACAGGCGCTCACTTTCGGCGATCGGGAAGTAGAGTTCGAAGCCGTCCTCGCCGGTGTAGCCGGTGCGCCCGATAATCGTCGGGACGCCGAGGACCGGGGCTTCGATCGCGGCGAAATAGGGCAGCGCGGCGAGGTCGGCGGGGGTCAAACGCCCCAGGATCGCCTCAGCGCGCGGACCTTGCAGCGCCAGCATCCCGGTCTCGCCGGAGAGATCGGTGACGGTGACATCCCACTCGGGGTGTTCGGCGCGCCGTGCCTGCATCCAGGCGACATCGCGCTCCCGATTGGAGGCGTTGACGACGACGAACCAGCGACCGGGCAGGCGATAGATGAAGAGATCATCGAGGACGCCACCATCGGGCTTGCAGAGGAGCGCATAGCGCGAGGTCCCCTCGGGGAGCGTCGCCATGTCATTGGTGACGAGCCATTGGAGGAACGGGAGGGCATCGGGGCCGCTGACGGACACCTGCCCCATATGGCCGAGATCGAAGAGCCCGGCTGCGGCGCGGACCGCGCGATGCTCTTCCAAGTCGCCGGAGTAGCGCACGGGCATATCCCAGCCGCCGAACTCGACCATTTTCGCGCCCACCCGCCGGTGCGCCGCATTGAGCGCCGTCTGGCGCAGATCACCCGTAGTCGCCACATCCGCCATCCGCTCTCCCCTCCACAACCTCACGCACACGTTCCCCAACCCATGCGCGATATGGCGGCGAGTATAGCATACGGCCCTGCTTTCCTTACCCAATCCAGCGCATAGTCAGCCTTTACAAACTTCAAGGCTTGTCACTCGGGCGATCGGCAATGAGGGTGATCCGGTAGCCAGCGGTGTAGGACTTGATCGCGGGGGGATTGCCCGGATAGTCCGGGCGCAGCACGGACACCTGGATCGCCATCCGCCCCTTCCGATACGCCGCGCCGGTAAACTCGTTCGTACCCACGACACTATCGGTATTGGAATCTCGCCATCCGCGCGCAAAAAGTTCACGGTCGTAGAACCAGAGGATCTCGTTCGGGTCAGCGTTGGTGCCGAGGAGCGCCCCAGCAGTCGCCGGATTGCTCCCCCAAAGACCCCACTCGTAGTCCTTACCGCTTTGACCAAGCACGATGGACCCAGGATAGTAGAGTTGGCCCTCGGGAAGCGCCGCGAGCGCGCGGGCGTGCACGATCACCCCGTTGCGCTCCGGGCGCTGCCACCAGAAGAAGCCTCCTACAATCAAGACAACAAGCACCAACGGAACGAGCGTAAAGACGAGACGGTTGGCGCGGTCGAGTTTATGGCCGGGCGAGTCAGCGCGCATAGTGCTTATATCCTCTATTGGCTACTCGCTCACGGGCGACCCAGGTAAGGCGTCCCATTCAAGCGTCCATTCGTGTGGCGCAGGAGCTGCGTCGCCACCTACTTCGGTAAATCGGCGAACAGTACAATCTGGTAGGCGGTCTGATAGAAATTGATCGCTGGATCGTTGCGGATATTCCCCTTGCGGAGGATCGCGATCTGGAAGAGTAAGCTACCCCGTCGGTAGGCGCTCTCACACCCCGCCCGCTGCCCAGCGGTCGAAGTGCTGGTACACGCTTTTCCACCTCCCGAACCGCTCCGGCAGGTCCCGCCAGGCGAGCCCCGCCCGATAGAGGACACGCCCTAGCTACTTCGTCGGGCGATCCGCTACGAGATCGATACGATACGGAGCGCTATATGCGTTGATCTCCGGTGGGTTTCGCGGATCATTCGGTCGCAGGATCGCGAGTTGGATCGCGAGTCGATCTCGCCGCCAAGCAGCTCCAGAAATTTCATTAGTCCCCACCACAATGTCAGTACTGGATATCTCCCAGCCACGGGCAGTCAGTTCACGATATAGAAAGCTTCGATTTCTTTGGAGCTGGCACTCGCGCCCAGCAGGTAGCCCGAGATTGCCGGGTTATTCCCCCAAATGCCCCATTCGTAATCCCTACCGCTGGTGCCGAGGACGACTGCACCTGGGTAGAACAGATGCTCCTCCGGCACCTGCTGCAACTGCCACTGTGTCTGATACGTGCCGTCGGTCGCCTCACGGACGCGCCAACCTATGAAGACAGCGATGACAACGAGCGAGATCAGGAGTGGCACCCGGTAACGCTTCATTGTCCTTCACCGTTGATGCGTATTGGCGATACCATAATTACTCTCAACCCGACTCGACACTCACCAAAACTTAGAATCGCATTTGTCAATCATGCACACAAGGGGCTAAAGGTACTGCTTTGGGTTGCCCATCGTACTGAGAAACGCCACCCACATCGACACCCGACATCTGCTGTCTGACAATTGATCAGAATCAGCTATCGCCATCGCTTGCATGTTCCCGGCGTCATGCTACAATCACGGCAGCACCGACTCTCCATGACCCCGATGTTGGGGTTTGGCACCGGAGTGGTGGACTAGGACACGGGGCGGTTCGGACGAACCAACCGTGGGGCGTCAGCCTCCCCGTGGACAGTGCATGGAGGAATGGCCCAATGGCGAAGATTGTGTTCGATCACGTCCACAAGCGCTACGAGAACAGCGACCAGTTCGCGGTGACCGACCTCTCGCTCGACATCAACGACGCTGAGTTCCTGGTCCTCGTCGGCCCGTCGGGGTGCGGCAAATCGACCGCCCTGCGGATGCTCGCCGGTCTGGAAGAGATCAGCGAGGGCAGCATCTATATCGGCGACCGCCGCGTGAACGATCTGCCGCCGCGCGACCGCGACATCGCGATGGTCTTCCAGAACTACGCGCTCTACCCGCACATGTCCGTCTACGACAACATGGCCTTCGCGCTGAAGCTGCGCCGGGTCAACAAGCAGGAGATCGACCGCCGCGTCCGCGAGGCCGCCGAGATCCTCTCGATCACCCCGTACCTCACCCGCCGCCCGAAGGCCCTCTCCGGCGGCCAGCGCCAGCGCGTCGCGCTCGGTCGCGCGATCGTCCGCGAGCCCGCCGCCTACCTGATGGACGAGCCGCTGTCGAACCTCGACGCGAAGCTGCGCGTGCAGACCCGCGCCGAGATCCAGAAGCTCCACCGCCGCCTCAGCACCACCACCATCTACGTGACGCACGACCAGGTCGAGGCCCTGACGATGGGCGACCGGATCGTGGTCATGAAGGACGGCCACTTGCAGCAGTTCGACTCGCCGCAGAACCTCTACGACAAGCCCGCCAACATGTTCGTCGCCGGCTTCATCGGTTCGCCGTCGATGAACTTCATGCCCGCCAGGGTCGAGTCCGACGGCGAGGGGCTGTTCATCGCCGAGCAGGGCTTCAAGCTCCGCGTGCCGCGTGAGCACGAAGCGAAGCTTGCCTCGCGCAGGGGCCAGCAGGTCGTCTTCGGGATCCGCCCGGAGGATATCGAGGTCCGCGACTTCGCCGAGGACTTCTACCGCGACTCGACCGTGCAATCCCGCGTCGAGGTGTTGGAACCGCTGGGCAGCGAGATCCAACTGCATGCGACCACCGCCGACCACGCCGCCGGAGAGGGCAAGATCGCCGTCGAAGAGGGCGCGGCGACCGATGTCTTCGTCGCCCGTGTCGATCCGCGCGTCCGCGTGATGGCCGGCGATGTCGTCCCGCTGGCGTTCAACATGCTCCAGATGCACGCCTTCGACCCACAGACTCAGGAGGCGATCGTCTAAGACCCCTCCCAACAGCAAGCAACGGCGGGGGCGACGCAAAT
>DATCMP010000252.1:0-5109 GCA_036563365.1 Thermomicrobiales bacterium | reverse complement strand
ACCAGAGGAATTCGCCGGATGGCAAGAAGTGCAGATCGTCGGCCAGATTAATCCAGGGGTCGCCGTGCTCCTCGATCAGCGTCGTCGCGTCGCCCCGCTCGTCGAAGGCAACGAGGCGCAGCGTCCGTTGATCGCGCGACTCGATCTGCGCGGTCAGTGTGCTATCCGGTCGCCAGTTGACGCGCGCGAGGTAGATGTCGTCGTCGGTGCCGAGATCGAGCCAGCGCGTCTCGGTGGCACCGTCGATGGGGAGGACGCCGAGGCGCACGCGCGCATTCGGCTGGCCCGCGAACGGGTAGCGGTGCTCCTCGATGACCGGCGTCGCGGCCCCCTGGTGGACGATCGGGTAGGGCGGGATGTGGCTGCTATCGGCCCGGACATAGGCGATCTGCCGACTATCGGGACTCCACCAGAAGCCTTTGCCGCGCCCCATCTCTTCTTGCGCGATGTACTCGGCCACGCCGTTCGTGATCCCATTGCCCGCGCCGTGGGTCAACTTGCGCGGGGGGGGATCGTCGCCAAGTGCCGCAACCCACAGTTCATCGTCGCGCACGAAGGCGACCCGGCGACCATCGGGACTGAGGGTGGCGTCGAGCGCACCTTCGCTGCCGCTCACTTTGGTCAGTGAGCCGGCCTCCTCGCGGGTGTAGAGCGCCCCGCCGCGCGGTACGAGGAGCACCAGCGGGCCGTTCTCGTCGGCCTGAACGAACTGGTAATCGGTGACGCCGCGCTCGCGGGTGCGGCTGCGCTCGCGCCGCAACTGCTCCTCGATCGAGAATTCACTGGTATCCGGCGCTGCCGTGTCCTCGCCCGTCAGCGCGCGACGCTCGCCGCTGGCGAGGTCGAAGCGCCAGAGTTGCTGCTCCAGCGTCCCCGCGCCGCTGAAGAGGTAGGTGACGGCCTTGCCGTCCGGGGTGAACGCGACGCGGCGTGGCGCGGTCGTGCCCGGTCGTGGGTAGCGTGCGACGTCGGCCAGGGCGAGTTGTGTTGGTGGGCGATTTGTGTCGGTCATCGTTCCCTCGGTATGTCAGTCGTGAGTCGTGAGGGGGACGGATGGCCCTCACCCCCGCCGCTTGCGGGCGGCACTCCCGCTCCCAATGCTGGGAGAGGGGGCTAGCTGTTGCTGGGCTTCTGGCTTCTGCCCCACCCTCCCCGCGTTGGGGAGGGTCGCCGCCGCAGCGGCGGGAGAGGTCCTACAGCGAGCGCAGCCGCGGCACGACTTCGTCCACGAAGAGTTGGTACTGCTCGGTGTTGGGGTAGTCGGCGAATTTGAGCATCATGTGGCGCACGCCGATCGCGGCGAAGCTGTCGATCTCCGCCGCGACCTCTTCCGGTGTCCCCGCGATCCGGTAGAGATTCGGACGCACCGGATCGGTCCGCTCGACGGCGGCGGGGTCGCGGGCGAGGGCGATATGGGCGTAGTAGCTGAGGGTGATCTCCTGCGGATCGCGACCGACATCGGCGCAGTGCCGGTGGAGGATCGCCACCTTGGCCTGATAGGCGGCGAGCGGCGCGAAGCCGATATTCCACCAATCGGCCAGTTCCGCCGCGACCCGCAGCGTCTTGCGCTCGCCGCCGCCGCCGATCAGGATCGGTGGGGGCGTGGGATGGACCGGGGCGCAGTAGGCATTCTCGATCTGATAATGCTCCCCCCGATAGGAGGCGGGCGACTCACGCCACATCAGCCGCATGATCTCGACCGTCTCGCGCAACTGCGCGATCCGTGTCCCCGGCGAGGGGTACGGATAGCCATAGGCCCGGTATTCGT
Organism: Thermomicrobiales bacterium; assembly: GCA_036563365.1. GTDB lineage: Bacteria > Chloroflexota > Chloroflexia > Thermomicrobiales > CADCWN01 > CADCWN01. The sequence goes on along the minus strand of DATCMP010000252.1, from coordinate 3,341 downwards.
CCTCTTTCCAACCTGCGCCGATTCCCAGGATCAGTCGGCCACCGCTGTGCGCGTGGAGCATCGCCGCCATCTTCGCGGTCAGCGCCGGGTTGCGGTACGACTGGCCGAGGGTGAGCGAGCCGACGCGCAGGCTGGGGAATTCGGCGGCGTGATAACTCATCGCTGTCCACGCTTCCAGGGTCGGCAAATCCTCCCACTGGAAATGATCCTCGACCCAGAAGGCGGTGAACGGCGGGCGTAGCGCGGCCAGGAATTGACGATTGTCCGCGAGCATCGTCGTGGTGTTGTCACGGGTGCGCGATGTTGGCTGCAAGACCCATCCGAACTCCAACGCCATCTCCCCCTCCATCCCTATAGCACCCTGTAGCACCAATCTGCGCCAGCGTGCCTGTCGGCCAGTGTTTGAGGTAGGCAGTATACCGTAGCGGTGATCACGCTTTGGCACGCCGTCTGGTGTGGGTGGTATTGCTCGGCACGGCGAGTGATTCACCCCCCTATATTGCCTTTGGATCACCGTTGCCCATCCCCGCCAGGGCGTGTAGAATACGCCGTGAGCGTGGCTGAACGGCACAATGGAGCGCGGGGAGCGCGAGTGATGTAGCGCCGGGACTCGCCGTGAGGCGGCGAGTTGACGAGGTGGGGGCTTATCGAACGATTCGGCGGGTGGCCCCCCGGCTGGCACGGTCGACACGGACGGCGCAAACTGCGGGTTCGAGCCCGCAACAAAGGACGTCCGGCGTGCAATGCGGAGTACGGCGAGAGGCGCTTCGCGCATGAACAGCGCGAGACGCGTCGCCTGCTGACGCCCTGATTTGGTCTTCCTCCCCCTGCCACACCATCCCGTGTTGCACGAATTCACCATGCTCGTCCACCACGTACCTTTGGTGCGCGGTCGATTGATCATTGTTTTGGATGAGGCATTGCCATGAAGAGGGGAGAAGTGCGCGCATGTGCGGGATATTCGGCTACGTGGGTGAGCCTGCCGAGGTCGGCCCGATGGTCCTCGGGGCGTTGAAGCAGTTGGAGTACCGGGGCTACGACTCCTGGGGCGTGGCGGCGCGCGACGGTGGCCGGGTGGCGGTGGAGAAGCAGGCCGGGAAGATCGGCACCGCCGTCGTCAGTATGGCGACCTCGCCGATCGGCTTCGGCCACACGCGCTGGGCGACGCACGGCGGCGTGACTGACGCCAACGCGCACCCGCACCTCGACGAGGGCGGACGGCTGGCCGTGATCCACAACGGGATCATCGAGAATTTCCGCGTGTTGCGCGACGAACTGCTCGCGCGCGGCCACACCTTCCGCTCCGATACCGATACCGAGATCGTCGTCCATCTGGTCGAAGAGGAGATGGCGGCGGGGCAATCGCTGGTCGAGGCGACCCGCCGCACCTTCGCGCGGCTGCACGGCCTGAACGCGATCATCCTGATGGATGTGACCCGCAACGAACTGGTCGCCGTGAAGACGATCTCGCCGCTGATCGTCGGCCTCGGCAAGGGCGCGAACTACGTCGCCTCCGACACGACCGCCCTGATCGAGTACACGCGGGATGTCGTCTACCTCGAAGACAATCAGGTCGCCGTGCTGCGCCCCGACGAGGTGATCCTCTTCGATCTGCACACCGGCGCACCCCTGCCACTACGCCGCGAGCGCGTGGACTGGGAGGTCGGGGACATGGGCCTCGGTGCCTTCGCCGACTTCATGTCGAAGGAGATGGCCGAGCAGGGGCGGGTCGTGCGGCAGATCGCGACTGGTTACGCCGATTACGCCCGCGCGCTGGCCGACACGATCTGGGAGTCGTATGGCACCTTCCTGGTCGGTTGCGGCACCGCCTCCTACGCGGCCCTGACCGGCTCGTACCTCTTCAGCCGGATCGCGCGGCGGCACGTCAATGCTGTCCTTGGCTCGGAGTTCAAGTATCAGGAGCATTTCCTGACCGACCGCAGCCTCGCGCTGGCCCTCTCGCAGAGCGGCGAGACGGCCGACATCATCGAGGCAATGGTGACCTCGCGGGCGCAGGGGGCGAAGATCGGTGCGTTGGTCAACGTGCGCGGCTCGACCCTCGACCGGATGGCCGACCTCAGCATCCCGCTCGGCGCGGGGCCGGAGCAGTGCGTCCTCTCCACCAAGGCGTACATCGCCAAGCTGGCGATCCTCACCTTAACCGCGCATACCCTGGCCGGGACGCCGGAGATCGGGCGCGACATCCTGCTGCGCGCGGCTGACGCGCTCGATCGTTTCCTCGCCGAGGGGGGCTCTGCGCGTGTCCGCGCGGTGGCCGAACAGATTGTCGGGGCCGACCACCTCTACGTGATCGGTCGCGGGCTGAACTACCCGACCGCGCTGGAAGCGGCGTTAAAGATCAAGGAAGTCAGCTATGTCCACGCCGAGGGTTTCGCGGCGGGCGAGTTGAAGCACGGTGTGATCGCCTTGCTGACCCAGGGTACGCCCTGCCTCGTCTTCGCCCCAATGGACGAGACGCGGGCCGACATCCTCTCCGGCGCGATGGAGATGAAGTCGCGCGGCGGGCTGATCATCGGCGTCTCGCCGCAATACGACCCGGTCTTCGACATCCATCTGCCGGTCGCCGATGTCGGCGACGCCTCCCCGATCGTCAACGCCCTGCCCGCGCAACTCCTCGGCTACCACCTCGCCAAGCTGCGCGGCTACGACCCCGACAAGCCGCGTAATCTGGCGAAGAGCGTCACCGTGAAGTAGACGACACGAGGAATTTAGATAAAGCATCTCAAGGTCGATCAGGGAGGGCAGATAACTGCCCTCCTGATCATTTACCCATCCACCACCGACCCTTTCATTTTCGGTTCGATCATTCGCTCTTGGTGTAGCCGAGTGTTTGTCCTGATACAGCATGTGCTTTGAAAGGGCGATCCATGTACTTCTTTGCGAGCTACCCGAAGCGCAGTCGCGATCGCGCCGAGTGGCTTGTCGCCGAACCAGCCAATCCGTCGCTGACGATCACAGTCCGCGCAGAGTAGGCGGGTACCCGTCGTATGACAATGTTCGCCAGCGACTGAACTGCTGCTTTGGCAAAGATCTCCCACCCGCCCTACCGCGTGGGAGGCCATCAATTTACGGGTCAATCGTTGTTAGTTCAATCGGTGCGCGCTTCTTGCCGTCCCACGCGTTGCGTCCCATCGGCGCAGAGGAAAACGATCCGGTCGCCAGCGAGCAAGGGCAACGCCGCGACTTGATCGAAGGTGTAGCGTTGCTCGCCGCGCTGTACCCCGAGGATGAGGGTACCGGCGAGGTCGGGCAGGGCGCTGGCGTGTTGACCGCCCTCGTCCTGCCGCACGATGCGCTCGGCGGCATCGACGCCGCGCCCG
>DATCMP010000251.1:0-1926 GCA_036563365.1 Thermomicrobiales bacterium | reverse complement strand
CTGGCGCAGGAATTTCTACCAGCACCACTCGTTCTCACGACTCCCGACCCACGACTCCCGACTCACCCAGAGGGTCCGATGAAAGCGATCCGTTTCGACCGCGTCTCCAAGCAATTCCCCGGCGCGCCGCGTCCCTCGGTGGACGAGTGCAGCTTCGCGGTCGAGGCGGGTCAGTTCGTCACCCTCCTCGGCCCCTCCGGGTGCGGCAAGACGACCCTGCTGAAGATGGTCAATCGCCTCTACGAGCCGACCGGCGGCACGATCTTCATCGACTCGACCGATGTGCGGAAGCTGCCGGTGACCGAACTGCGCCGCCAGATCGGGTATGTCATTCAGCAGACCGGCCTCTTCCCGCACCTCACGGTGGCGCAGAATATCGCCGTCGTGCCGACCCTGCTGAAGTGGTCGAAGGACAAGATCGCCGCGCGGGTGGACGAGTTGCTGGCCCTGATCGAACTCGCGCCGGATGAATACCGCTCGCGCTACCCGGCGCAACTCTCGGGCGGGCAGCAGCAGCGCGTCGGCCTCGCCCGCGCCCTCGCCGCCGACCCCGGCGTCATCCTGATGGACGAGCCGTTCAGCGCGATCGACGCGATCACCCGCGAGGCGCTGCAAGACGAGATGCTGCGCCTCCAGCGCAAGGTCCGCAAGACGATCCTCTTCGTCACGCACGACGTCGAGGAAGCGTTGCGCCTCGCCGACAAGATCGTGGTGATGCGTACCGGCAAGATCGTCCAGTACGACACGCCGTTCAACATCCTGACCCGCCCTGCCGACCCGTTCGTCGCGGAACTGCTGGGCGCGGATGACATCGTGCGCCGCCTCGGCCTCATCCGAGTGGCGGGCGCGATGGCCCCGCTGTCGCCGGGCAGCCACATCGATGGCGCGCCGACGATCGGTGCCGACGGCGATCTGCGCGAAGCCCTCTCCGCGTTGCTCCGCACCGGCGCGGAATCGCTGATCGTGCGGCAGGGCGATCAGGCGGTCGGGCGGGTCGCGCTCGAACAGATTCGCGACGCCGCGCGCGTGCGGGTGCCAGCATGAACCCATTCCTCTTCCCCGCCGCCGCGCCCGGCCCCTTCGCGGGCCTGGAATATATCCGCGACAACCCCGACATCGTGCTGGCCGCGCTCGGCGAGCACCTGCAACTGACCCTCACCGCGCTGCTCATCGCCCTCGCGATCGCCCTGCCGCTCGGCACCTTCCTGGCCGGTCGCCCGCGTCTCGTCGGGCCGATCATGGGCGTCCTCGGGCTCCTCTACACGATCCCGAGCCTCGCGCTGATCGTCCTGCTGATCCCATTCACCGGGCTCAACGGCACCAGCGTGATCGTCGCCCTGATCATCTACTCCCAGGTGATCCTCGTCCGCAACATCCTCGCCGGGCTGACCGGGATCGACCGCGCCCTCCTCGAAGCGGCCAGCGGGATGGGGATGAGCCCCTGGCAGAGCTGGTGGCGCGTGCAACTCCCCCTCGCCCTGCCGGTGATTTTGGCCGGGGTGCGGATCGCCGCCGTCGTCTCGATCGGGATCGCCACGATCGGCGCGAAATTCAACGCCGGGGGTCTCGGCGTCCTCCTCTTCCAGGGGATTTCGCAGGGCGGTCGCGCCGACAAGATCTGGGCCGGTGCCCTTACCGTCGCCGCCCTCGCCCTCCTCGCCAACGGCCTCCTCGCCCTCCTCGAACGTGCCCTCTCCCCCAACACCCGCATCCGCCGCGCCGAACGCCAGGACGCCCTGGCGACTGCGGATGTGCAGACGGCGGGCGCGGATTAGGCGGAAATAGCCCCCCAGCCCCCCAATGCTAGGGGGAGCGAAGGAGCAACGTGCTTTTGTTGCAGACGCAATGGCACGCTGGACACGCCGGGGCCGCAGCTAGTCAGACCGGGACTGAAGTCCCGGCTAAGGGCTGCGGCCACAAAGCCTA
>DATCMP010000249.1:0-1869 GCA_036563365.1 Thermomicrobiales bacterium | reverse complement strand
GATCCGCTCGAACGACTCCACCAGCACCGCGCGGATCCCGAGGAGCAACGTCCCCTTCGCCGCCCAGTCACGCGACGAACCGGTGCCGTACTCCTTGCCCCCGAGGGCGACCAGCGGCGTCCCCGCCTCCTGATATTTCAGGGAGGCGTAATAGATCCGCATCTTCTCGCCGGAGAACTCGCCGTCCCCCTGGAAGATTGTCCAGTCGCCCTCCTGGCCGGGGACGAGCAGGTTCCGCAGCCGCACGTTGCCGAACGTGCCGCGGATCATCACCTCGTGGTTGCCGCGCCGCGCGCCGTAGGAGTTGAAGTCGCGCCGCAGCACGTCGTTGCCGATCAGGTACTCACCCGCCGGGCTGTCCACCGGGATCGAGCCCGCGGGGGAGATGTGGTCGGTCGTCACCGAGTCCCCGAAGACGCCGAGCGCCCGCGCCCCCAGGATATCCCCCGGCTTCGTCGGCTCCGGCTGCAAGTCCATCAGGAACGGCGGTTCTTGCACGTAGGTCGAGTCGGCGTCCCAGGCGTAGAGTTCGCCGGTCGGCACCGGCAGCGACCGCCACCGCTCGTCGCCCTCGAAGACGCTGGCGTATTCCTTGGCAAAAATTTCCGGCGTCACCGCCGCCGCCATCGTCTCCTGCACCTCGGCGGTCGTCGGCCAGATATCGCTCAGGTAGACCGGCTGCCCATCGTTCCCGGTGCCGATCGGGTCGTTCGTCAGGTCGATGTCGATCGTCCCGGCCAGCGCATAGGCCACGACCAGTGGCGGCGAGGCCAGATACTGCGCCCGCACCAGCGGGTGGATCCGCCCGGCGAAATTGCGATTGCCGCTCAGCACCGCCACCGCCGCCAACCCCTCGCGGCTGATCGCCTCATCGATCGACTCCGGCAGCGGGCCGCTGTTGCCGATACAGGTCGTGCAGCCATAACCGACGGTGTTGAACCCGAGCTGGTCGAGGTACTGCGTCAGCCCCGAATCGTTGAGGTATTCGGTGACGACCTTCGAGCCGGGCGCGAGGCTGGTCTTAACGGTCGGGCTGACCATCAGACCCTTCTCGACCGCCTTCTTCGCCACCAGCCCCGCCCCGACCATCACCGCCGGGTTCGAGGTGTTGGTGCAGGAGGTGATCGCGGCGATCACCAGCGAGCCATGCCGCAGCGAGCCACGCCGCACCTGGCCTTCCTCGCCGCGCACCATCACCGGCACCGCCCGCGCCGCCGGGTTGATCGTCACCGTCTGCGCGCCCGGTTCCGGCGTCTGGCCGGGGATCACCGCCGTACTGGCCGGTTGCTCGCCCGCCTCGCCGAAATACTGCGGGAACGCGCCACGGAAGTTGTCGCGCACCTCGGGCAACGCCACGCGATCCTGCGGGCGCAGCGGCCCGGCCATGCTCGGCACGACCGTATCGAGGTCCAGTTCGAGGAAATCGTTGAAGATCGGGTCCGGGCTCTCGTCGGTGCGGAAGAAACCCTGCTCCTTCGCGTACCACTCGACCAACCGGACGGTCTGCTCCGGGCGACCGGTCAACCGCAGGTAGCGCAGGGTCTCGTCGTCGATCGGGAAGAGGCCGGTCGTCGCGCCGTACTCCGGGGCCATGTTCGCCAGGGTCGCGCGGTCCGCGAGGCTCAGTTGGCTCAACCCGGAGCCGAAATATTCCACGAACTTGCCGACGACACCCTTGCGCCGCAACATCTGGGTCACCGTCAGCACGAGGTCGGTGCCGGTGACGCCGTCGCGCAGCTTGCCGCTGAACTTGAAGCCGATCACTTCCGGCGTGATCAGCTCCATCGGCTGGCCGAGCATCACCGCCTCGGCCTCGATCCCGCCGACACCCCAGCCGAAGACGCCGAGGCCGTTGATCATCGTCGTGTG
>DATCMP010000551.1:0-4394 GCA_036563365.1 Thermomicrobiales bacterium | reverse complement strand
AGTCGATGCTCAGCCTACGCGACGCGATGGATCAGCTCTTCGATACGAATACCCTACGCCCGGAGTACGGGCTTGGCCTGCACACGCCCGCGCTCGCGCAGATGCCGCTCAACGTTTACGAGATGAATGACGCGCTGCACGTCGAGGCGCTCCTCCCCGGCATCAGCGAGGAGGACGTCAACGTCGCCATCGATCGCGGCGTGCTGACGATCGGGGCGAAGCGCCACGACGCGCGGCAGGAGAGTCAGCGCTGGCACGTCAACGAGTTCGGCGCGGGCGAGTTCACCCGGGCATTGAGCCTGCCCTATCCGGTCAACGCGGACCAGGTCACGGCGCAGTTCAGCAACGGCGTGCTCAACCTGACCCTGCCGAAGGCGGAGAGCGCGAAGCCGCGGCGGATCGCGATCGGCGGTGGCCAGCAGGCCCAGATCGGCGACGGCCAAAGCCAGAGCTGAGCAGGCCGGTAGCCCTGCCGAGGGCCGGATATCCTTACCCGGCCCTCGGCCTCCCAGGATGTGGCCGTCGTGCCCCCACACCGGAGTAGGTGTGGGGGCTTTTTCGTGCTTACCCTCATGGAGTGGATAAGAATGATTTGGTTATCCCAATACGGTAAATCGCTTGACTATTTATCATAGCTTTGATACTATATACGTAAGTTTTAGTGTTCCCGCTAGGGGTAGGAATCGCGTTCGTGAGGAGGTGCATGATGGCCGGTGAGCTGCTCAGTATCGGGGGTGTCGCCGGGCTGGTCGGCCGCTCGCCCGCCCTCCTGCGCGTGATGGAAGAGGCCGGCGAGATCCCGCGTGCGTTGCGCCTGGTCGGCAGCGATCGGCGGGTCTATCGCGTGGAGGATCTGCCCCGTATCCGCGAGGCGATCGCCAACCGGCGCGGGCCTGGCCGACCGGCTACGGAACGGATGCGGGCCGACGACGGCCCACCGGAGGCGGCGTAACATGGGCAACGGGCCGCGCCTCACCTATTACCCTTCCGGCGTCCTGCTGACCGCGCCGTATGACGCGCAGCTGACCCCGGCGATGGTCGGCGAGATCAAGCGGCTGATCCCCCAGCACGGGCGGCGCTACCTGCCCGACACGCATGAGTGGTTCATCGCTACCGCCTACGAGGCGCAGGCCCGCGCCATCTTCCGCAGCTGCTGGCCCCACTTCGAGGAGGACGAGGGGCTCGGCGACGACCCCACACAGCGACAGCCACGCGACACCCGCCCGCCGCTCGCCGTCGATCGCCACTACGCCGCGCTGCACCTGCTCCCCTCCGCGCCGCCCGAGCTGATCGACTCGGCCTACAAAACGCTCGTCAAGCTGAACCATCCCGACCGGCTCCCGGCACCCGAGAAGGTGCGCGGGCATTCACGCATGGTCGAGATCAACGGGGCCTACGAGACGCTGCACGCGCACGCCGCGTCAGGGGGTGACTGATGGCGACGACGGCATACCGGCCCGACCTGGGGTGCGTGGGGGGCGAGATGGCCGAGGCACTGGCCTGGCTGCACAGCCCGGCGACGATCGCGGGGGAGATCGCCCGGCTGGAAGCGGCGCAGCGGGAGGGCGACCGCAGCGAGGCGACCGGGGTGCAGCTGGCCGACTGGCGGGCGGTGCAACGGGCGCAGGCCAGGCTGGTCGGCGGCGACAAACAAGGGGTGCTGATACCCCAACGATGATGTACGTGGTTACGGAGGTTTCGCCATGGCAACGCAGACGGTTTCCCCGCTCGATCTCGCCACGCAGTTGGCCCGACTCGCCGGGGGCGGCAATCGGGACGTCGCGCGCTTCCTCACGGACGGCGCCTATGCCGACATCAGCCCGCACGCGCGGACCACGATCGATCGGCTGCTGCGCGGCACGCAGTACGAGGATCGCCCCGGCGTTTTCTATCTGGAGTGGCAGCAGGCGAACCAGCAACAAGCCGACCAGAACCGGGCGGCGGGTGTCAGCAACACGCGCGAGATTCGCACCAACGAGCCGCGATCTTTCGGCCCGCCCGCCCAAGCAGCAACCCCGACTGCCGCTCCGGTCGGGGTCGTGTCGGCGCAGTCCCCAGGGGCGCAGAACCCCGCGTCCCTGGGGCCGGTGCGGAGCGGCGACCCGAATGCGCGATTCGCGGTCAACGATCCGAGCAACCCAAACAATCCTAATATCGGCGGCGGGGCTGTCTACAACCCTGGTGGTACTGCGGCGAATGGCCGCAGTGCTTCTGCCACCGGCTCGACCGCAACCGGCACGACGGGCGGGGGGCAAGGGGCGACACAAGCCCGAACGCCCGTGAGTGGCTACAACGGCCTCGGTGTGGCCGGGCAGGACCTCGCGTTACGCGATCCCGGCACCGCCTATCAGGCGTATCGCCTCGCCAACGGAATGACCAATCGCAGCAAGAGCAAGTACGCCGACTTCAAGGCGAGCCTCGTCGGGCAGGCGTTGTCGAGCCTCCTAAACCTGGAAACCACCCAGAACCCCGGCGTTACCAAGGACAATATCAACGCCATCATCGGACGCTTCTCCAACGCCGTGAATAACAACGGCATGTACGGGATGTTGGGCGGCGCGGCGAAGAACGCGGCGGGACGGATCGACTTCGGCGGCATGGATGACGTGGACGCCGAGAAGATGATGAAGCTGATCGTTGGCGCGCAGGGGCTGGGGCAGAGCCCGATCGGCGCGTCGGCGTTGCAGTCCCAGCTCGATGATCTGCTCTACCAGCAGGGCAATCAAGACATCAGCACCGACTTCGAGTCGGATCCGCTCGGCGGTAAGTTCAAGGGCTCCCGGCTGGCGCAGGCGCTGGCCGCGCTCGGCTATCGGTAGCGATGGCGACGATGCGAATGCTCCCCACGCATGGCGTCATGCCGCCCCGACTCGTGGCTTTCATCGCTAACCACGTCGCGCCCTTGTGTGGGGAACCACTCCCCATAGCGTTGGCGGCGCTCACCCCCAAATTCGACGCGGAAGCGCGGTTGGCGGTGTTGGCCGACGCGATTGCGATGGTGTCGGCCGTCTGGCGCGACGGTAAGCCAGGGCTCGTCCTCCCACTAGATACTATCCTGCCCGATGAAAGCGATACGGCTTATTGGGCGAGGGTCGGGATGGCCGCGATTATCGAGGCGCAGTCCTGTTCGGCTCAAGAGCGAGCCGAACAGGACCCGTTGTTAACCATGTGAGATGTTCTAGGGTAGCCCGTTTAGTACCGTCTCATAGCGCTGTGCCAATGTCGGCGCGTCGTTGGTGGTCACGAGGATCAGGTTGTATTTCACGAAGAAGCGCGGGGCGTAACGGCTCGTATTGCCAGCGAGTTTACTGCGCGCCGCGTCCAGTTCGGCGGCGGTGTCGCACTCGATGAGGTAGAAGTTTTGGGTTGGCAATACGCCCACGGCAAATGTCTGCCCAGAACGCACCGTGACGCCCCACCCGATCCCCTTGTTTTGCAAGGGTTGAACGTTGTCCATCCGCAGCCCCGCATTGTCGAATGCGCGGATCGCGGTGGCGGCGGTGTAGCGTGCGAACGCCGGTGTCGCGGTCGCGGCCACGGTCGGGGGTGGTGGCGGTGTCGTCGCCGTCGCGGTCGGTGCGGTCAGCGTAGCGATCTGGCTGAGTTCGGCGGCGCGGGTCTGTGTCGCGACGATGTTCGGCGTGGTAGCGCCACAGCCGCAGAGTAGCGCCAGAGCCACGATTGCGAGGAGCGCGAGGCGCATGAGGCGGTCCTTCTGTTAGCAGGTGTCAACGGTGGGATTCTAGCGCACCGTACGCAAGGGTGCGCGAAGGGGGTCAGATGACCGAAGTATCCGGGAGCATCCCGAAGCATCCGCCTTGTCGAGGTATCCGCCAAGATGGGCAGCCCTGCCGTGCCCCGGGCATGCTCGACGGCTGGTGCTTCGCCCACCACCCCGAGCGGGCGGCGGAGCGCCAAGCCTCGCGGGAGAAGGGCGGGCGGGGCAAGGCGACGGCGGCGCGGGCGGAGAAGCTGGTGCCCGCGGTGTTGCGCCCGGTCCTCGACACGCTGCTCGCGGCGGTGGGCGAGGTGAAGGACGGCACGCTGACCACGCAGCAGGCCGGGGCGCTCTCCTCGCTGGCCGGGGCGATCGTCAAGGTCTACCAGGTCGGCACCCTTGAGGAGCGGCTGACGGCCTTAGAAGCGGCGCAGCAGGCGAATGAGCAACGGAGGGCTGGATGACGCTCGGGAAACGACTCTTGCGCCTGGAGGCGATCCAGGCCGAGCGCGACGCCCTGCCAGCCGAGCAGCCCTGGTGGGAGCGGGTGCCCGCGCCGGTGTGCGAGTACTTGGTAGCGCAGGATCCGTCAGTGGCCGAGACGTTCGACGCTCACCTCGACGCCATGCAAAGCCTCCCGGGGAACCGGGACGGCTTCGCCTACTACCAGGTGCTC
>DATCMP010000145.1:0-2254 GCA_036563365.1 Thermomicrobiales bacterium | reverse complement strand
GCGGTCTATCAGGTCGCCCCCGCGACCGGCGCGATTAAGGTCGCGGCGGTGATTCCCGGCGTCCCGGTCGCGATCGAGGATTTCCCGCCGGGCACCTTCCCGCCGGGCGTCCCCTTCGCGAACCCGGAGCGCGGCGGCAAGCAGGAGGTCGACCCGGTCCCGACCGGCATCGCCCCCGGCACCGACGGTAGCCTCTACGTGACGCTGCTGCCGGGCGCGCTCCTGCCGAAAAAGGCGAAGGTCGTCCGCGTCGGCGCGGATGGCAAGCTCAGCGATGTTGTCAGCGGCCTGACCACCCTGGTCGGCGCGGCGGCTGGCCCGGATGGGAACCTCTACATCAGCAGCCTCACCGCCGGCTTCGCGGAGAACGGCCCCCCGGCCCCCGGCTCGGTTATGCGCGTTCTGCCGGGTGGTAAGTTCGAGGTGGTCGCCAGTGACCTGCCGTTCCCGAACGGGATCGCCTTCGACAAGGCCGGCAACCTCTACGCCGCCACCAACACGATCAACGCCGGCCCGCAACCGATGGGGATGGTGATGCGCTACGATGGGATCGCCAAGGCCGCGGCCCCATCGCCGTCACCGTCGGCCTCGCCGACCCCCGCCCCATCGGCGAAGCCGTCGCCGATCCCGTCGCCCCCTCCGACCGGTAATGGCGGGGCGCTCCCCGGCCTGCCGAACACCGGTGCCGGTGGCGGTGGCGACACCACCCTGCCGCTCGCCGGGCTGCTCCTGGCCCTGGCGCTCGGTGGCAGCCTCTTCGTGCTGCGGCGTCGCGCGCTCTAACGGACGCGACAGCCACACCACGACGGTATGACCGGGCCGCTGGCGCAACGCCGGGGGAAATGGGCGATATTTCCCACTCCAGCGCGGTTGGGGAGCAACGCGGGGAGCAACATCCCCGCGTTGCTCCCCGCGCTCACGCCTGCGCGACCCGGCGTAGCCCGGTCATCGCGGCGGAGAGGCGTCCCGACTGCGCGGGCACCCACTTCACGTAGACGCGTTCCGTGATCGCCGTGTTCGCGTGGCCCAGGATGCGCGACACCTCCATCAGCGCGAGGCCGCGCGAGAACATCACGGTCGCGGCGGTGTGGCGCAGATCGTGGATGGTGTGGTGCGGCAGGCCCGCTCGTGTCCGCAGCGCGGCGTGCTTGGCGCGCAGCTTCCGCGCGCGGATCGGCGTGCCGAGTTCGGAGACGAACACCAGATTGAGCCGGTTCCACTCCGGCCCACCTTGCTCCCGCTCGAACCGTTGCCGGTCCCGGTGGGCGTGCAGCAACGCGACGAGCTCTGGGGGCAGATCGAGGTCGCGGCGGGCATTCTTCGTTTTCAAGTCTTTTAGGAACGGTACGCCGGTCGGCGGCGACTGCAACTGCTGGCGTACGCGTAGGATACCCCGCGTGAGGTCCACGTCTCCCCACGCCAAGCCGAGCAATTCCCCCTCACGCAAGCCGAGATACACCGCGAGATGCCAGAGGGCGTCCAGTGGCGTGCCTGCGGTCGTATCGAGGAGCGTGTTGACCTGATCCTCGGTGAGCGGCTGGGCTTCCTTCCGCGCGGTGGGGATCGGATCGGTCAAGCCGATGGGGTTGGTCGCCATCAACCCTTTCTTCACCGCGCGATTGAAGGCCAGGCTGAGGGCGCTACGGACATTTTGTGTAGTCTTAGCCGATACACCCTGCCCCTGTACCCCGCCCTTCTCACGCAACGTGAGAAAGAACGTATCCAACTGATCCGCGCGCAGCTTATCGAGTGGGACGCCACCGATGTGCGGCGTCGTGAGCGCGACGCTGTGCGCGTAGGCGGCTTTCGTCTTGGGCGCGAGATTGCTCCGGTTGACGATGTCGAGCCAGCTGTCTAGATACGCGCCGACGGTCGGGATCGTCGCGTTGCGCCCGATGCCCGCGTCGAGCGCCGTCAGCGCCTCACGCCGTGCCTTCTCCGCTTCGGCACGGGTGGCGAAACCGCGCGACTTCCTGAACAGCGTGCGCCCGCTCGCCTCGTCGTGGCCGGTCGGGACGTTGGAATACCATAATCCCTTCGACGTGTCGTAGTAGGCGGACCCTTCCCCGTTGGCCCTCTTGCGCGCCCGCCCGCGCGCCTTCGTCGCCGTCACGCCGTGCCCTCCTTCCTCCGCGCTTTCACGTCGCGTCGTCCTCGCCCGCAGCGGGTAATGGCTCCACCTTCTCGACGCGCGCCCGCCCCTCCGCAATGGCGATCAAGAGCCGATTGATCGACCCGATGATCCGATCCTCGC
>DATCMP010000142.1:0-3061 GCA_036563365.1 Thermomicrobiales bacterium | reverse complement strand
GCGGTCGGGATCGAGGAAGCGCACCTGCCGGTATTGGGGCAGGTAGATCGCCAGGTGCTGCAAATAGGTCGAGGTCACGATTTCGGTCGTCGCCGGGGGATATTCGGCGGCGATTGTCAACACCGCCCGCTCGATCGCCAGATCTTTGCAACCCAGGCGCTCGGCGGACACCAGGCGCCCGCTCCCAACGAACAACCAGGTGTGATACGGCAGGATCAGCGCGGCCAGGGCGAAGGCCACGCCGACGCGCAGGAGCGGCCGACGCGTCGCCCGCCACGCGCGCGGCAGATTCTCGACGATCGCCTCCGCCGCGCGGGTCAGGCCAGCACCGGCCGCAACCAGCGTCGCCGGGAGGAAGCTGAAGACGTAGCCCGCCTCGCCGATGTGGACGAGGAGGTAGAAGAGGGCAGCGGGTGTCAGCCAGAGGATGAGGAAAGCGGGTCGCCACCCTTCATGCCGCGTGTGCAACGGCCATTGAAGGAAATACGCCACGACCGGGAATGCCGCGAGGTGCAAAGCATCTTTGCTGAACCAGACCAGCAACGTGCCGTTGCCGCGCAGACCGGTTTCGCCGATCGCGAACGCCGAGGTGCCGCGCTCGACATTGGTTGACTGGATCGTCAACGCGCGCCAGAGCGAACCCCACCCCGCCGACGCGAGATCGGTCGCGATCCACCACGTCGCGATCCCGGTCGCCCCGCCGAGTAGCCCGAGCCCCAGCGACACCCACGAGCGCCGTTTGGGGAAGCCGATCGCGTACAGGTAGCAGGCGGCGAAGAGTGGGCCGAGGAAGAGCAGGAGATCTTGACGGAAGCCCGCGATCAGGCCGAAGGCGAGCGCGGCGAGCGGGGGACGGGGGAAACGTCGCGTCGCCAGCAGCCAGCAGATCAGGGCCAGGATCGTCGAGCCGAGCGCGAGGACGGTGTAGGGGTAGGCGATCGCGGAAAAGAACCAGAAGGAGACCGAGGTCAGGCCCAGCGCCGCCGTCAGCAGCGCGGCGAGGCGCCCGAAGATCAGCGTGCTCAGCAGGTACAGGGTCGCGACGGTCAGGCTTGCCGCGCCGAGGCTGACGATGACCAGCGCGCCGTTCGCATCAAGCCCGGTGAGCAGCGCGACCAGCTTCCCGGCCCCGACATAATAGATATAGCCCGGCGGCTGCGGGTGATGCGGCACCACGTTGAAGTCGCGCAACGCCTGCGCGAAGAGACCGCCATCCCAGGCATAGATCATCCGCGTGCGGAACGGCCAGCGGCTCAACGCCGTGATCACAAGCAAGGTCAGCGCGATCAGCCAGTCGCGCGGAGCCCATAGGGGCGCGCGACGCGGCGGGTGCGCGGCATGTGGTTGCGGCGGCACCGGCGGGAACTCGGTTCGGTACCGTTCGCTGCTCACGATCGTTCCTTGTTTCGCTCCGCGCGTCGTTCACCGGGCGCTGATCGTGGGCTGCGGATAGTTCCCTGATGATATTGTCGCTTCCGTACCCGCGAGTCCGAGCAACTGCCCGAAACTCGTCAGCGTCACCCCGTCGGCGTCGAGCAACGCGGCGACGCGCGGATCGCAGAGCCAGCGTAATTCACGCTCACGCTCATCGACATACGGATCGAGCGCGCGTACCGTCGCGTCGCGCAGGCCGGGGTGACACATCATCTCGGTCACGCCGACAGGCAGCGAGCGGGCTAGCGCGCGCCAATCGCCGAGCGATGCGGGGAACGCGGTGCCGCGAAAAGCGTCGGTACGTTGCAGGCCGCGCAGGCCGCGCTCCCACAGTTGATCGGCGCCTTCGAGCCAACCTCGCTTGATCGCCTCGCTGGCGGAACGCGGCGCGGGCGGGCCAGGGGGCTGATCGTTCTTCGTCTCGCACGGGGCATCTTTGACCCGTCGCACGATCGGGATCTTGTGGGTCCGCGCGATTTCCCCGATGATCGCCGGCACCGGCCCGAAGAGGTGGACGTGGTGATGACCGTCGATGTGGGTGAAACGCAGGCCGGTGCGTCGCGCCCGCGCCACCTGGGCCAGCAATTCGACGCGCACCTCCTCCGGGCGCAGTTGCCGCAGGGCGACGCGACGTTGCCAGACCTTAAGCGAAGGGAAACGCCCATCGCCCCCGACGAGACTCGGGATCCGTTCGGGCGCGAGCGCCGGGTGCACGTTGGTCAACGCCAGATGGAGGCCGAGATCGAGTGTTGGGTGTTCCCCCGCCAGCGCGACGGCGTCCTCGAAGCCCGGTGTCGTCACCATCAGCGACGCGCTTCGCACGATACCGCGTTGAAACGCACCGATGATCCCGGCATTGACCCCGGCGGTCAGCCCGAAATCATCGGCGTTCACGACCAGGAGTCGCCCCGGCGTACTCATCCCGCCCGCCGCACGAGATCGGCGGCGTCGAGCCGCCCATACAGTCCACGCGCCGCGTTGACCCGGATACGGGCCAAGTCGCGCAACATCAGGAGCGAGTCGCGCACCGGGCGAACGCTGCTACCGGGGGTATAGCGCAGCGCGAACGGCACTTCCTTGATCCGGTAGCCCGCACGCGCCGCCAGGAAGATGACCTCGGCATCGAAGCTGAAACGATCGATCCGGCTCTGGCCGAAGAGACGGCGCGCGACATCGGCGCGATACGCCTTGCAGCCACACTGCGTATCGCGCACATCGCTAATCACCAGGCGGCGCACACACCAGCGGAAGATCGTCCCCATCACCCGCCGTGGCAACGGTGGTGGCACGATATTCGAGGAGTCGGGGTGCCAGCGCGAGGCGATCGTGATGTCGTAGCCCCCTTGCAGCGCGGCGAGGAAATTGGCGGTTATATCGATCGGGATCGAGAGATCGGCGTCGGTGAACATCAGATATTCGCCGCGCGCCGCCAACATCCCGGCGCGCACGGCATGGCCTTTGCCACGATTCGGATGGTAGACCAACGCTTGTACCGCCGGATGCGTCGCCGCAGCCTCGGCGATCAGCGCCGGGGTGTTATCCGTGCTGCCATCATCGACAACGAGGATCTCGTAGGGATAGCCGACCCCATCGAAATAGGCCAGCATCGCCCGCAACGACTGGGCGA
>DATCMP010000141.1:0-8648 GCA_036563365.1 Thermomicrobiales bacterium | reverse complement strand
GATCCTTGGTGACCGGGAAGGTCAGGGGATTCCCAAAGCCGACGAAGGTGCCGTCGACCGTCCAGCCGATCAAGACCGCGTCGGCGTTCGGCACGGCGGTGAGGGCGGCGTTAGCGCCCTGCTGGTAGACGAGCGCGCCCGTCCCCGGCTGCACTTCGCCCGGCCCGCTCTTCGAGACGGTGATGGTGAAGTTCGGCAGCGGGGTCGGCGTGCCGATGCCGCTGAGGAGGATATTCTGCTGGCTCCCCGCGATCCCGTTGCTGTCGTTGGTGAAGGTGAGGCCCGCGCCACGCGCCTGGGTCGCGGTCGGGGTGAAGCGCACGCTCACGGTGCAGTGCGCGTTGAAGGCGAGCGCGGCCCCGGTGCAGGTATCGCTGCCGGGGACGATCGCGAAGTCGGCGGCATTCCCGCCCGTGATCGCCACACCGCTGACATTGAGGACCGTCGTGCCGGTGTTGGTCAGCGTGACCACCTGCGGCACGCTGGTCGTGTTGATCTCCTGGTTGCCGAACGCCACGCTCGCCGGGCTGAACGACGCCTGCGACGGCGACAGGTAGCTGAAACCCGCGACGAGCTCGGCGGTGCCATCCGGGAAGGGCGCATACGGGTTGGTCACGACGACATCGGCGGTGCCGACCGGACCAGCCGGGGTGGTGCAGGTGATCTCCGTGCCGTTGCCACTGATCAGGACAGCCTGGCAGGGGGCAACCCCGATCGTGACCATCGCGCCCGGCTGGAAGCCGGTGCCGACGATCGTCACCGGCGTGCCGCCGTTGCTCGGGCCGGAGTTCGGGGTGATGCTGGTGATCGTCGGCGCGACGTAGGTGAACGCGCCGACATTGATGGTCGTGCCACCATCAGGGTTGACGATGGTCACATCCTTCGCCCCAACGGTATTGGGCGCCAGGTCGCAGGCGATCTGCGTACCGTCGATCATCGCGCCATTGATGACCGTACCGCCGGTGACATTCGCGCCCGCGCACTCGACGCCGCCAATCAAGACTTGGAGATTACTCTGGAAGCCTGTGCCGACGATGGCGAGGATGATGCCGCCATTGGTGGGGCCGGAGGATGGCACCAGGGTCGTGATCGACGGGTTCGCTAACACCTCGACAGCACCGGCGTCGCAGTTCATGCCTTGCGGGCGCGGTACGCCGCGCTGATCGGTGCCGACACAATTCACGTCCGCTGCTGGCACCAGACCGACCGCATAGCTGGACGGATTCGGCGCGTGGGTAGCCGTGCGACCGGGCTGTTGTACGGTCAGCGGGCCAAGTTGCAGATCATGGTCGGAGCTGGGGACGCCGAAGCCGCAGGACGCACCACTATCGGCATTATTGCCACCGTTGGTGATCGTACCCGAGCAGTTTGCCCCAGCAGTGCTATTGGCGATGATCGAATTGAGCACGTTCACCGTACCGCCATCCCGACGGATACCGGTGCTGTTGAAGGCGACCGTGCTGTTGATCAGGTTGAGCGTATTGCCGCCCTGGTTGTGGAGGCCACCGCCGACCGAACCACCCGGCACGGTGTTGCCGCTGATGGTGCTATTGGTGATGGTCAGGTTATTGCCTTCGTTGTACAGGCCGCCGCCGCCAATGTCGAGCAGTTGGCTGGCACCCGCGATGTTGCCGGAAATCGTGCTGCGCGCGATCGTGGCGTTGTCGCTATTGGTATAGATACCGCCACCATTGCGCCCCGCGCTATTCTGGGCGACTGTGCTCTCTTCCACGAGCAGGCCACCGCCAGCAGCGCTGACGTACAGGCCGCCGCCATCGATCGTCACCGTATTATTACGGATGGTGCTGCGCCGCACCGTCAGCGTACCGGTCCCGCCGTGATAGATGCCGCCGCCACCGTTACTGACCCCGCCCGCGACGCTATTGCCCGCGACTTCGGAATCATTCAGGGTCACCGCACCGGCACCGGCGGTGCGGATACCGCCGCCGTATTCGGTGAGGCCGTTAACGACACCGCCACGGATACTTAAGCCGCGTCCTTCCTCACCCGCAACGTTGCTGCCGATAGTCAAGATACCGCCGCTGCGGACATCGAAAACGCGCTCACCGGAACCGCTCGCGGCGTTCCCATCGATGATCGTCATCCCGGCCCCGGCCCCGAGGATCGTGATATCGGACCCGCTGATGATATCCAAATCCCCGCTCGACGCCGCATTCTCACCAGTCCCGGTCTTCGTCAGCACATACGTGCCAGCCGGTACGGTGATGATATCGGCACCGCTCCCGGCGGCGCACTCGCCAGGCGTGAGGTTCGGTTGACTATCGTTATTCGCGACAATAATTGCCTCGCGCAGGCTACACAGGCCGTCATCTGCCAGGGTATCCGCGAAGGTATTGACGGTAATATTTGCCGCCAGCGCCACCTGCGCCGTCAGCGGCACCAGCGATAGCAGCAGGCTGGCGATCATCGTCAGCACCAGCCAGCGCCGCAGGGCAACTCGCTGCCTCCCGAAATAGTGATGCGCCGATAACACCGCTGGTCCCTCCTCGTGTGACGCCACGCCGCCCAACGGTCGTTGGCGCTGCTCCTAGCCAATCCGGGAACACCCCCGAACCGCAAACCCACAGGTACGAAGTGCTAACCGTGTCACCCGAATGGCGCACCGCAGGCACCGCCATAGGAGAGGTCGTCTCCCCCACGTCACCCGGCTCGCTCGTCGAAGAGGCCAATGCGACCCCCACCGGTGGCCGCAGAATACCAACGAGTTACGCGAAGGTCAAGTGACTCCTGTACTCAATATGGGGATTGCGAGACAAGCCGCCCTATGTCCGTACAGAATGCCAGGTCGACTGTACCATCGACGCGCGTACCGCGCGGACATGCCCCGGATCAGATGCGACGTCGCAGTAGCAGCCGGTTAGGCAACGACTAAACCTCGACGCGCTCCCGCAGGCACCACAAGTCTGCTGTACCGCGACCGCCGATTCTCTTTAGCGAATCTTCATCCAGTCCCGCCAAGATCTTCAGCGAGCCCCCTAGACTCCCATGGCCGAGGCAGCGACAGACCACCACCCTCGCCAGCGAAACGGGCAACGTGGGCCGTCCACGACACGAGCAAGGAGAGTGCGATGAGTAGCAGAAGGGGGTCGGCCATCACACACCTTCAGCGTCGGCAGTTGGGTCCAAGCGCATGGCACGTTGGTCGACCCCTCCGCCTGGGGCGGCACCGGTGGCGTCCAACTCTACGACCTCGCCGCGAGCAAGTAGCCACTGTGCGGGCTAGCACAGGCGCACCGCACCACACAGCAACAACGTCACGTAACAGCACCCCACCCGCCGCGCCTCCTGGCGCGGCGGGCGGATGTTTATCGGGCAGAGGCGAACGCCGATACCGGCGCGATCCAGCAGTCCGTTAGGAAATAGACGCGGCGGGCGATAGGGGCAGAAGAAGTGGCTGGCGACTGATGGCGCACCGTGCGGGCCTGTGGGGCACGAAGCCCTGTGACACGGCACGGGATACACCCGCCTTCGCGGGCTGGGTTTGTTCACGGCACCATGCCTGAGCGTGAGGCACTGTCTTACAACAATCCCAACCTCCGCAGAGAGGCTTCGTGGCGCGTGGGCACCCGCAAGGCACGGTTTTACCCGCCAGTCGCCCTGGTATCGGCGGTAGAGGAGGCCCCGGTTACGAGTTGGTGATCGAGCCGTCGGGTCGCCGCAGATGGTCCGCGCGACCGATCGCAAACTCCGCGTGCGCGGCCCGCTCCTCGTCAAACTCGACGCCCAAACCCGGCGCGTCGGGGACGATCAGGCGCGGACCATCCTGTTGGCACTGGACGGGGAAAAACGCCGGATCGGTGAAGCCGCGCGCCTCGGTCGGCGACGTGCGGATCTCCATCCAGGCGAAGTTGGCGACGGCTGCGGCGAGGTGGACCGTGGCGGCGGTGCAGATCGCCCCGAGCGGGTTGTGGGGCATCAGGTCGATGTAATGGGCCTCGCACCACCCCGCGACCTTCATCGACTCGGTCAGCCCGCCGACGTTGCACACATCGATCCGGGCGAACTGGGTGATCCCGCGCTCGATGAACGGCAGGAATTGCCACTTCGAGGCGAACTCCTCGCCGATCGCGAACGGCACGTCGGTCATCGAGCGCAACGACTCGTACGCCTCGGGCGTCTCGTCGCGGATCGGCTCCTCCAGGAAGTCGATCGTACCCGGTGGCATCCGCTGGCAGAACGACGCGGCCTCTGCCACGCTGAGACGATGGTGATAATCGACGCCGATGACCGGGGCGGGGCCGACCTCGGCACGCAACCTGGTGAGCCAGGTGGCGGTGGCGGCGATCGACTCGCGCGGCTCGTAACGGCGCTGTGCGACGGCGTCAGGCTCATCATGCCAGGTGCGGATAACATTCCAGCCCTGGTCGAGCAAGAGGCGAGCATCATCGAGCAATTGCTGCCCCATCGGGGCCTGGGTATGCGCGAAGAGCGGGACGTACTCGCGCTGCTTGCCCCCGAGGAGCTGGTAGACCGGCACACCGAGCGCCTTGCCCTTGATGTCGTGCAGGGCGATGTCGATCGCGGAGATGGCGGCGGCGAGTACGCGCCCCCCCTCGAAGTAATTCGAGCGATACATCGCCTGCCAGAGCGCGCCGATATTCAGCGGGTCCTGGCCGATCAGGAACGCGCGGAAATGTTTGATCACCCCCTCGACGGCCAACTCGCGCGAGGACAGGCCCGACTCGCCCCAACCATAGAGGCCCTCGTCGGTCTCGACCTTGACGATCAGTTGGCTCCGGCCGATGACGACCGGAAATGTCTTGATGTCGCGTATCTTCATTGGCGCAGTCTAGGAGAACCCGTGGGCGGTGTCAAACGCGCAACCCCGTCGCCTGGGTCGGACCATCGCGCCCGCCTCGAAGGCCGCGACGAGAGGGGTGGCGCGGTGCAACCTTCGTCCGTCCCGCCCTACAGGAAATAGACCAACTCCGGCTCGATCGTCTCGCCGATCCGCAGCAACCCGAAAGAGTAATAGGGCGCGCGACGCTTGTCGGTCGGGGAGCCGGGGTTGAAGAGGATCACGTCGTTTTGCAAGCGGCTGAGCGGCTGATGGCTGTGGCCGAAGACGACACAGCGCACGTAGGGGTTGTCGGCGAATGCACCGCGGGCGCGGTCGGGGGTATTGCGCCCCGCCCCTTCATGGCCGTGGACCAGGCCGATGTGGTGGTCGCCGACGATCACGACGCGCGAGCGGGGCAAGACTCGCCGCATCTCGGCGTTATCGCCGTTGCCGATCACCGCCAGGACCGGCGCGATCTCGCTCAACTGATCGAGAACGCGGGTGGCGAAAATATCGCCACCGTGCAGGATCAGGCCGACCTGCGCTTTCGCCAGTTCGTCCAGGAGGATTTGCGGCAGCGTCCGATCGTACGGCTCGGGATAAATGTGGGTGTCCGAGATGACGCCGATCGTCAGCGGGCCGGTCCACAGCTCTGATGTGCGCGACCAATCGCGCCCCATATCCTGCCCTTTCACCACTGGCGTCCTTCGCGCTCGGTCGTGAGCGCGCCGAAAAGGCTATTCAGCAGCCCCGCCGCCAGCGCCGTGATCGTCGCGCCGAGAAAGGTCGCATCGACCCAATCCGGCCTGAGTTGCGCGGCGAGCCAGAACATGAACCCGTTGATCACGATCCCGAACAGCCCCAGGGTGAGGCAACCGATCGGCGCGGTCAGCACCCGCACAATCGGGCGCAGCAAGGCGTTCAACAGCCCGACGATCAGGGCGAAGAGCGCGACACTGGTGAGACTACCGAAACTGACCTGATTCGGCAGGACAGTCGCGACGCCGATCACGGCGACGGCATTCGCTACGAGCGCCAGGGCAGCACCGAGCATTGGGCAACTCCGGGGTCACAGTGAGCACGGGCAACACACATCCGTCTGCTCTAGCGGCAGGATAAGAGCGATAGTGTACCAGAAGGATCGGCGATATGGGACGTTTCCCCGACCGGCGCATGTAGGCAGAGTCAGGTTCCCTTCGGCATCGCGCCGCCTCCCGCCCCCGCGCTGCATTGGGGTATGGTAACCAATCAGCGGGGCGTCGCCCCATCCGGTGCCAGTGTCGCCGCGCCGGTCAGGCGGGCGGCGACGACCGCGAGGGCGGCGATCCCCCAGAACAGGGCGACCATGTGCGAGAAGGTGATGTTGAAGAAGTAGTGGTCGAGGACACCCGCGACGACCGCCGCGACGAGCGCCCCGGCCAGCGCGAGGGTCGCTTCGCGCTCGGCCCCGTCTCGCGCACCCGCCCCGACGATCGACGGCCAGAGGCGCACCGCCAGGACGATCAGCACCAGCAGATAGAGGGCCAGCCCGAATAGCCCGACCCGCTCGGCCAGGGTCAGGTAGACCGACGAGACCCCCGCCTGGAGATCGATCGAGGGGGCCGCGCCGAAGCCGACGCCGAACGCGGGATGCTCGCGGATGATCGCCAGGGCGTTCTGATACTCGGCGAGGCGCAGCTTGGTCGCCGGGTCTTGCAGGCGGAAGCCGAGGACCAGCCGCGTGACGAAGCTGCGCCCGACCCCCAGCGTCAGGATCGCCGGGACGCTCAGCGCCATCGGCACCAGCAGCCAGCGGTGGCGCAGGATCGCGACGAAGGCGATCCCCGCCGCCGCCCCGAGCCAGGAGGCGCGCGACTGCGTCAGCAACAGACACAGCCCGACGATCGGGATCGCGGGTACCGTCAGCAGGCGCGGCACGCACGGTCGTCGCGCGGCGAACTGCGCGACGAGGAGGACGAGGACGATCATCAGCAGCCCGGCGAAGCTGTTCGGATCCACGCCCGTGCCGGTCGCGCGGATCGCCTTCGCCGGATCGTCTTCGAGGTAGCGGATAATCTTGCCGGTCGGGTAGCCGACGATCGCCAGCCGCGCCAGCAAGCCTTCCGCCCGCGCCCCGAGTGCCCAGAAGCCCAGGCCCAGCGCCGCCGTCGCCCCGCCGAGGCCGACCAACGCGATCAGCGACCACGCGAGGTCGCGGCGCGTGCGGATCAGGTTCGTGATCAGGTAGAAAAGCGAGATGGACAGGACCAGCTTGATATAGTCGTGGATCGTCGAGGTGGTGTAACTGCCGCCGACGCCGAGGACGAACGCAAAAACGGTGACGATCAGGAAGAGGGCCAGCGGTCCATCGATCGCGCTCGGGAGCAGGCGCTCGTCGCGCCGCAGGAAGAGGCGGAGCGCGAAGACGAGCCAGGTCAGGCCGAGGGCACATTCGAGCAGCGTCGGGGTCAGCCCCACCTTGAATGGCAGGGTGCCGAACGGCAGCAGCGTCACGATCCCGAGGGCGCCGAGCAAGCCCCAGCGCGGCTCCACCAGCACCAGCGTCGCCCCGATCAGGCCGAGCAGCAGGAGCAACGGCAGGAGCGGTCCGAGTCGCGCGACCGCGAAGCCGCCGAGCACGCCGAGGGATGCCCCACCGACGGCCACGGGCAGCGGGCCATTGAACAGACGACCGAAATCCGGGCGCGGCGTGACGGTGGGCCGACGGAGACTCAGAGCCATCGTCGCCAGCGGAAGAAGAGGATCATCATGACGGCGATGAGCGCCATCGAGACCATCAGGTAGAAGAATGAGAGCGGATGTTCCTCTAGCGGCAAGGGGACATTCATCCCGTAGATACTCGAAAGCAGGGTCAGCGGCAACATGATCACCGAGAAGATCGTCAGGATCTTGATCACCTCGTTCAGCCGGTGCGAACTGAGCGAGTCGGTCGTCGCGCTGAGCGAATCGACCACCTCTTTCGCGTCGTCGAGGATGTCGTAGATCTTGTTGACCTTATCAACCAGATCGCCGAAGTACGCCTCCAGCTCTTCCTCTTCGTCGCCGCGCTGCTTAAAGAAGGTGCGGACGCGGCGGTCGAGGATCGTCAGCACCGGCACCTGCGGTTTGATGATCCGGCGCGTGGCGATGATGTCGCGGCGCACGGCCGCGATCTCCTCGATCGTCCGCAACGAATGCCGATCGAAGACCATCTCATCGATCTGCTCGATCCGCTGGCTGATCCGGCGGGTGATCGGCACGCAATAGTCGAGCAACTGGTCGACGATGCTGTGCAGCAGATATTCCGCGCCGCCGCCGAAGATCTCCTCGCGCTGGTCGGGTTCGCGCTCGACGGTGTCGAACAGGCGCACCAGCGGCTTCAGCTTCGTATCGTGCAGGGTGATCACATAGTTGCGCCCGACAAAAATGTCCACCTCGGTGGAGGTCGTCTGGCGGGTCGCCTTGCTGTGGACCGGGAACTGCAAGACGATCGCGAGGTAATCGTCGTATTCGTCGCACTTCGGTCGCTGGAGGGTGTCGAGCACATCTTCCAGGTCCGGCTCATGGAAGTCGAAATTATCGCGCAGATAGTCCACCGACACCTTCGTCGGGGTCTCGATGTCGATCCAGCGCACGCCGCCGTGCTCGACGATGACCGGCATCCCGATGAGCGTGCGCGGCGCGGGCAACGGCTGCGAGCGGACGCGCGGCACCCACGGCGGACGCCGCACAATACCACCCTCGCGCCGCTCACCCACACCCATCGCGCCCCCATTGGAGGACGATCCAGCGCAGAGACGCGGAGTAAGAGGGAGCGCGCAGAGAGAAACCGCCTGAATCGTTCTTTCTCTGCGCGTTCATCTCCCTC
>DATCMP010000138.1:0-12334 GCA_036563365.1 Thermomicrobiales bacterium | reverse complement strand
ACGCCCCACGACCCACGACTTAATCACGGAGCCCCATGGAATCATTCGATGATCAGCCGCTAGGCGAGCGGGCACATATCGCCGTTTTTTCGTCCGATAAGGTCGGCAACTTCGTGGTGATCACGCCGCTCTTGCGCGGGTTGCGGCAGAAATATCCCGGCTGCGCGATCGATTTCTTCGGTGGCGAGATCACGCGCGACTTTGAGGAGGCGTGTCCCTATATCGACGCTCGTTTTTCGCTTTACGGCGGCGAGCCGGGCGACTTCCTGCCCAGGTTGTCCGAATTTTTGCTCGCGCGTCGCGCGGCGGCGGGGCCATACGCGCTGGCGATCAACTGCGACGAGTTCAGCGAGCTGAATCTCGTGGTGGTGACGGCGGTCGCGCCCCGCTACATCGCCGGTGGCGGGCTGACGACCGATTTCCGCCGTCGCCTGCCGCGCCGCGACGATCCGATCGATCGCCTACTGGCCGATGACGATTGGAACGGCGCTGGCTTCGTCGCGCGCCACGCGCCGCTCGTCAGCAGCAACTATATCGGCGAGATCTTCTGTCGCCTCGCGCGCCTGGATGAGCGGCATACCGATCCATTTCGGACGGAGGTGCCATTCGCGCCGCCGCCGTTCGCTTCCCCGGACGTCCTGCTCCACGTCACGACGACGCGGAGCGCGAAGCTCTGGCCGCTCGCGGGCTGGGTGGCGGTGACCGAGTGGTGCGCCCGGCGCGGGCTGACGGTCGGGCTACTCGGCCACCGTGCGGAGATCGAGCGCCAACTTTACAATGCAGGCGGCGATGAGGATTGGCTGGTCGCCAACACCCCGGCCATCGACCTGCGCGGCGAGACGCGGCTGACCGAGTTGGCCGGGACATTCGCGGGGGCGCGGGCGGCGGTCTGTGTCGATGCGGGGCCGATGCACATTGCGGCGGCGGTCGGTTGCCCGACGGTCGCGGTCTTCGGCGTCGATGCCGACGGTGATGGGGCGAGTCCGCTGCGGCTCTGGGCACCCCGCGGGCCGCACGTCCACCTGGCGCTCAGCCCGACCAAGTGCCGCGTCTGCGTCGAACAACGGTTTCGCAACCGCGATTGTCTGGTCGTCGGACATCCCTGCATGACCGATCTCGGCGCCGACACGGTGATCGCGCAGTTGGCACGGGCGTTAGGCGAGTCGTGAGGGACGGTGAACGGGGGCATCGAGTTGGGGAGCGGGCGGGGAGAGGGCGAAGTACGAAGTACGAACTACGAAGTACGAACTGATTTCATCCTCTCCCTCCCGTCACTCTCCGTGTCTCGGTGTCTCCTGTTCCGTCCCTTCTCACGACTCACGACCCGCGACTCACGACTCGCAATGGGGGAACGATGGCTGGAGAGCTAGGGTCACCGTTCGCTGACCTGACGATCTTGGAGGGTGGCGCGGCGGCGCTCGGCGTGGCCCTGGATGGGGCGCAACTCGATCAGTTCCGGCGCTACGGGGAACAGCTGCTCGCGACGAACGAGGTGATGAATCTCACCGCGATCACCGACCCTGAGCAGGTGCAGATCCTCCATTTCCTCGATGCGCTGTCGCTCGTCCCGGCGATCCGCGCCTGGTGTGCGGCAACGGCGAGCGATGCCCCGACGCTGCTCGACGTGGGGAGCGGGGCGGGGATACCGGGGATGCTGCTCAAGATCGCGCTGCCCGAGTTGCGCGTGACCCTCCTCGACGCGACCGGCAAGCGGATCAGATTCCTGCAAGACACCATCGCCCAGCTCGGGCTGCGCGGAATCGGCGCGGTGCAAGGGCGGGCTGAGGAGTTAGGGCGGCACCCGGAGTGGCGCGAACAATTCGATCTCGTCACCGCTCGCGCCCTCGCGCGACTGCCGACGCTGCTGGAATGGTGCTTGCCGTTCGTGCGCGTCGGAGGTCTCCTCCTCGCCCCCAAAGCCGGTGATCTGGTCGTCGAGATGGTGCAAGGGGCCAAAGCCGCCTCCTTGCTCGGTGGTCGGCTGCGCGATCTCGAACCGCTCACCCTGCCCGAACTCCCCGGTCGCGCCCTCGCCCTGACCGATAAGGTCGGTCCTACCTTCCCGCGCTACCCGCGCGGCGCGGGGCAACCAGCGCGGGAGCCGCTGGGCGTGGAGAATGGCGAATGACGAATGATGAATGACGCGCCCCCCTGCCCCCCAATTCTGGGGGGTATAGCCGTCGCCACGTGGGAGGCTTGCAGAAAGCCACAGCGTATTAATGCTTGTACCCCCCAGAATTGGGGGGCAGGGGGGCGCTCCCACGCCGAGCAAGTCGTTTACTCATCCCATTACTCAACGGATAAACGGAGGCGCTAATGCCAGACACCTTACTCGCCATCGGGGCGCACCCGGACGATGAGACGATGTTCGCGGGTGGCACACTCGCCTGGGCTGCCGCGCGCGGGATGGCGGTGCAGGTTCTCGGGGTGACGCGCGGCGAGGGCGGGGAGCACGGCGAGCCGCCGGTGACGACGCAGGAGCGCCTTGGGGAGACGCGGGAAGCGGAGATGCGCGCGGCGGTGGCGGCGTTAGGGTTGGCCGAAGTCGCGTTCCTACCCTACGTCGATCCGCTGGTCACCCATACCGGCGACGATCCCGCGCCCCCGACGGCGCTCTTCCGGATCGCGGCCACGCCGGAGGAATTTACCGGCGCGATCGTGGCGGTCATCCGCCGCGTGCGGCCCGCCGTGCTGATCACGCACGGCTCGAATGGCGAATACGGCCACCCGCAGCACATCTACACGAACGAAGCGGTGCGGCGGGCGTTCGAGGCGGCGGGCGACCCCGCGCAATTCCCCGCCGCTGGCGAACCGCACGCGCCAGCGGCGCTCTATACCTGGGCCGCGCACTTCCCGCACGGCGACGATCCGCGCCTGGAGCGGTTGTTGAACGCCGATGATCCCGCCAACTGGATCGTGGCGCTGGACGAGCAGTTGCTCGACCGCAAGGAGCGGGCGGCCAGCGCCCACCTCACGCAAGTACCGCTCTTCCTGCGTCGCGCGGAGGGGAAGCCGCTGCGGGCGATGCTGCTGGCGCGCGAATCGTTGCGGCGCGTGGCCCTGCGCGATGGCGCGACCGATCCGCTCGAAGCGCTATTGGCGGCGGAACCGCTGGCGCGCCGGGCGGGCGAGTAAGGGCGGACCGGCGATTGCGCTGATGCCGATACGAGGCACCAAGGCTTTCCCGTACGGCCCGGAGAGGGTTTAATCTCTCCCCGGTGTCGGGCCCCCGCCCCCGCCCGCTAACCCCTGTTCGACCATATCCAGCAGGCGTTGCCCGAGATCATGGATCTGTGCCCGGTCGAGGCCGCGTAGAGGGCCGTCGATAACGAGCATCGCCAGGCCATGCACCGCCGACCAGGCCAGGAACTCGGCCCCCGGACGCCGTTCGGGCGGCAAGGCACCCGCCGCGACGAGGGCGTCCAGGGCGGCTGCGAGCAGCCCGAACGGCGTCAGGCCGCTGGTGCCGACCCCGGCCGGACCATCGAGATTGTCGGGGACGGAGAAGGCCGTGCGGAAAAGCCCCGGTTCGGCCTGGGCGAAGCGCAGGTAACCGGTGCCGACCGCGCGCAGGCGGGCGCGGGCGGCAGCGAGTGGAGGACTATCGTGCGGCAGCGCGGCGATCTCGGCTTCCATCGCGATGGCGAGGGCCGAGAGGGCGGTGGAACAGACGGCGTTGAGCAGCGCCTGGCGGTCGGCGAAATGTCGGTAGGCCGCATTCGGGACGACACCCGCGCGGCGCGTAGCCTCGCGTAGCACGACCGCGTCCGGGCCGCCCGCCCGCGCCAGCGCGATGCCGACTTCGAGCAAGGTGCGGCGGAGGTCACCATGACGGTAGGTGCCGCGCCTTGAGGTGTCCCTGTCCGGCATCTTCCTCGCCTATCAATGTGGACAGCGTACACTCTTTCTGATAAACTGAACATATGTTCTAATCAGTCCGGCTCCCGCGCATTGAATGTGCGGACATGGTACATGAAGGGGCGCGCCGCGAGCGATCGGCTGTCCCCCGGTGCAGCGCAATTGTTTGTCCGCGAGTGCGGGGTTCGTGGGCCTGATCGTCAGGAGAGGAAAGGGGCCAACCAATGAAATTCTTGCTCACCTCCGTCGGGATCGCCAACGCCAGTATCCATCAGGCGCTGATCGAACTGTTCGGCAAGCCGATCGAGCAGTGCAACGCCCTCTGTATCCCCACCGCGATCTATGCGCTGCCCAGCGGCACCGGCGACTCCTGGCTGACCCTGCGGGAGCTTGCTGGCCTGGGCTGGCGCGAGTTCGGCGTGTTGGAACTGACCGCGCTGCCGAGTGTCCCCGAGGAATGCTGGCTACCCGCCCTGGAGGCGGCTGACTGCCTCATCGTCGGTGGCGGCAATGGCGGGTACCTCAACTTCTGGATGCAGGAATCGGGTCTGGCCGCGAAGTTGCCCGCGCTGCTCCGAGACAAAGTCTATCTCGGGGTGAGCGCCGGGAGCGTCGTCGTGACCCACAGTTTCCAGGCCGATCCGGTTGCGCTGGCCGAGCGCGGCGTCTACCGCGACGCCGACTTCGAGGAGGATGCCCCCCTGGGCGCGGGCAGCGACAAGACGCTGGGCCTGGTCGATTTCGTGATCCGCCCGCACCTGAACGCCGACTATTTCCCCACCGCGACCCTCGAACGTTTCGCTCGCTCGGCGGCGGCGCTCGACGTGCCGCTCTACGCCTTCGATGACCAGACAGCCCTCGCCGTGGTCGATGGCGACGTGCGGGTGATCTCGGAAGGCGAATGGAAGCTGTTCGACCGCTAATACTCGGATCGACCGCCCCCAGACGACAACCCTGACGTAGTGGCTCGTGAGCCCGGCCCTGCTCCCCGGGCGAAGAACAATATGGCCGCGATAGCCGGAGAAAGCGAAAGGAACATGGAATGGCTATTCCGGAACCGACAGCCGACCTCGACGCCCGTTTCAGCAGCCCCGGCGCGACGCCGACCTCGTGGGCCGCTGCGCGCGAAGCGCTCGGCGTCGCGGAAATATTCTGGGTGACGACGGTGCGTCCGGATGAACGACCGCACGTCACGCCGCTGATCGCCGTCTGGCTCGATGGGGCGCTCTTCTTCTGCACCGGCGCGACCGAGCGCAAAGCGTTGAACCTGGCACAGAACGCGCACTGTGTCCTCACGACCGGCTGCAACACCTACGGTGCCGGTCTCGATCTGGTGATCGAGGGCGACGCCGTACAAGTGCGCGACGAAACCACCCTCCAGCGTGTCGCCGATGCCTATGAGGCGAAGTACGGCAGCGATTGGCACTTCGACGTGCGCGATGGCGCTTTCGTCGGTGGCGAAGGCAACGTCGCCCGGGTGTATGCCGTTGCCCCCGCGACCGCGTTCGGCTTCAGCAAGGGCGAGCCTTTCGGCCAGACGCGCTGGAAGTTCTAATGTCGCCGAGTTGCCCCGTCCACAGTCATTAACATCGGCAAGTCCGCGTGGCGGTGGCACAGCTTCGGGCTTATTACCCGGTCACCACCTGCAATTGCCGCTCAAGGAAAGGTGATGCGCGAGGCGCTGTTGCCAGCCCACCGATCGCGCATAGGCTCTGAGGATTACGGAAGGATGAGGGGGGACATGTGGGCAAGCTGATCTACTCGATGATCACGTCGCTGGACGGCTTCGTGAGCGATCCCGACGGCGACTTCGGCTGGGGCGCGCCGGGGGAGGAGCCGCACATGTTCATCAACGAGCGGATGCGGTCGGTCGGCACGTACCTCTACGGCCGCCGGATGTACGAGACGATGGTCTACTGGGAAACCGCCCATACGCAGCCAGACCAGCCGCCGTTTGAACTGGCGTTCGCGCGGCTGTGGCAGGCAGCGGATAAGGTCGTCTATTCGGCCACCCTGGACACCGTCGCCAGCGCGCGGACCCGGATCGAGCGGACGTTTGATCCGGAGGCGGTGCGGAAGCTGAAGGCCGCGTCCGATGGCGACCTCACCATCGACGGCCCGCACCTGGCGGCGCAGGCGATCCGGGCCGGGCTGGTGGATGAATACCAGCTCTACGTCGTTCCGGTGATCGTCGGCGGCGGCAAGCCGTTCTTCCCCGATGATCTGCGCGTCGATCTCGCGCTGCTCGACGAGCGACGCTTCGGCGACGGCATGGTCCACCTGCGCTACGGCGTCAAAGGCCGCGCGCACTGACGCCCCACGGCCCGGATCGTCGGTAGATTCGTGGTCGGGCGGGAGGTCGCCAACGGGGCGTCCGCAGACCGTTTCCTGCAAGATTGCTGGTAGAAGGACGATAGGAAGACAAGGAGGGGTCGCCATGAGTCTGCCACAGGTTGTATCGCGAGATGTTTGGGTGGCCGCGCGCAAAGAGTTGCTGGCGAAAGAGAAGGAGCTGACGCGGCAACGCGACGCGCTCAACACCGCCCGCCGCAATCTCCCGATGGTGCGGATCGAGAAGGACTATCGTTTCACCGGACCGGAAGGGGAGGTCGGCTTGCTCGACCTGTTCGCGGGGCGGCATCAGTTGATGGTCAACCATTTCATGTTCGGCCCGACCTGGGACGAGGGCTGCCCGAGCTGTTCTGCGGGGGCCGATGAACTCTCCGCAGGCTTGCTCGACCATCTGCGCGTGCGTGACACGACGCTGGTGACGGTCTCGCGCGCGCCGCTGGAGAAGATCGCGCCGTTCAAGGCGCGCAAAGGGTGGACCTTCCCCTGGTATTCCGCGTATGGCAGCGATTTCAACTACGATTTCCACGTCACGCTGGATGAAGCGGTCGCCCCGATCGAGTACAACTACCGGAACGCCGCCGAGCACGCGCGGGCGGGGACGGCCTACTATGTCGAGGGCGAACAGCCGATCGAAGCCCCCGGCCTGAGTTGTTTCCTGCGCGACGGGGACACGATCTACCACACCTATTCGGTCTACGCTCGTGGCGGCGAGATGACGGGAGGCTCCTACTATTACCTCGATCTGACCGC
Source organism: Thermomicrobiales bacterium (assembly GCA_036563365.1). GTDB lineage: Bacteria > Chloroflexota > Chloroflexia > Thermomicrobiales > CADCWN01 > CADCWN01. The sequence goes on along the minus strand of DATCMP010000138.1, from coordinate 5,374 downwards.
GCTCGGGCGGCAGGAGGAGTGGGAAGAGCCGAAGGGCCGCACGCCCAACGCCCGTAGCGCCAGCCCCGACTTCCTGGCCTGAGGGAAAGGGTCGCTCCTGTGCAAACGTCCTTTACCGAGACGATCTGCTGTGTGACCGCTGCGAAGCTGATAGAAGGATGCAATGACGCATACGGATACGACTTCGCTCGCCGGGGCCAGGGCGGGGCGACGGGAATGGCTCGGGTTGCTGGTGCTGGCCCTCGCCTGCCTGATCTACGCGATGGATCTGACGGTGCTGCACCTGGCGCTGCCGACGATCAGCGAGCAACTGCGGCCCAGCAGCGCCCAGTTGCTCTGGATCGTGGATATCTACGGCTTCCTGGTCGCCGGGGCGTTGATCACGATGGGCACGCTCGGCGACCGGATCGGCCGACGCAAGCTCCTGCTGTTCGGCGCGGCCGCGTTCGGGGCGATCTCGATCCTCGCCGCCTTCTCGACCAGCGCCGGGATGTTGATCGCGAGTCGCGCCTTGCTCGGCCTCGCCGGGGCGACCGTCGCCCCCTCGACCCTCTCGCTGATCTTCTCGATGTTTCACGACCGGCGTCAGCGCGCGACCGCCATCGGCGTCTGGATCGCGGCGTTTTCGGCGGGTGGTGCGATCGGGCCGGTCCTCGGCGGGGTGCTGCTGGAACATTTCTGGTGGGGCTCGGTTTTCCTGCTGGCCGTGCCGCCGATGGCGCTGCTGCTGGTGCTGGGTCCGCGCCTCCTCCCCGAGTATCGCGATGCCTCTGCAGGGCGACTCGATCTGATCAGCGCGGCGTTGTCGCTGACCGCGATCCTGGCAATGATCTTCGGCCTCAAGGAGCTGGCGCAGGGGGGGACGGGCTGGCTGACGGGTGCGCCGATCCTGCTCGGGCTGATCGCCGGCGTCGCCTTCGTGCGGCGACAACTGACCCTGGCCGAGCCGATGATCGATGTGCGCCTGTTCCGCCACACCGCGTTCAGCGTGTCGCTGAGTATCAACTTCCTCGGGGTCTTCGTCTCGGTCGGCTATTTCCTCTTCGTCGCGCAATATCTCCAACTGGTCCTCGGCTTGTCACCGCTCGAGTCGGGCCTCTGGTCGCTGCCGTCGGCGGCGGGATTCATCGTGGGTTCGCAACTCGCCCCGCTGATCGGGCGACGGGTGCGCCCGGCGCTCGTGATCGGAACCGGGCTGGCGGCGGCGGCGGTCGGCCTCGTCGTCCTCCTCGGCGTCCAGCCGTCCGGGGGGCTCGCGCCCCTGGTACTCTCCTCACTGGTGATCTCCCTCGGGCTGGCCCCGGTGCTGGCGTTGACGACCGATCTGATCGTCGGCTCCGTGCCGCCTGAGCGGGCCGGTGCGGCGTCCGGCCTGTCGGAGACGTGCGCCGAACTCGGCGGCGCGCTCGGGATCGCGATCCTGGGCAGTATCGGGGTCGCCGTCTACCGCAATGCCCTGACCGCCGATCTGCCGACGGGGTTGACCCCCGAGACGACCGCCGCCGCGCGGGATACCCTCGGTGCCGCTGTCGGCGTTGCGGAGCAGTTACCTGGCGGGACGGGTGCCGCGCTGCTGGTCGCCGCCCGCGAGGCATTCGTCCAGGGGATGCATCTGGCGACCGCGATCGCGGCGGTCATCGCGGTCGCCGCGGCGATCCTCGCCGTGACGCTGCTCAGGCACGTTCGCCCGAACGATGCCACCCCGCACGAGCCGCCCGATGAGCCGACGGCGGCGACCGTGCGGGATGGCGATGAGCCCGCGGTGCGGTCGCAGCGGGCGGCTGCCTGACGAGGGGGTGTCCCTTCCGCTGTGGCGTGTCCGGGGCGAGCGATCGGGATGGCGAAGGGTAGCGAAGGGTGAAGGACGGCGGTTTCCCCAAGGCGCGACATGATCGGCTGTTTCGCCTTGACAACGACTATCCGAAGATGCTCAGATCACGACGCTGCAACTGCGCCATGCACATTCGTAGGAGGATCATGATGTGCCGCAATATCAAGACGCTCTACAATTTCGCGCCACCGGCGACCGATGACGAGGTCCGCGCGGCGGCGTTGCAGTTCGTCCGTAAGTTGAGTGGCTTCAACAAGCCGTCGCAGGCGAACGAAGCGGCCTTCGAGCGGGCGGTCGATGAGGTGGCGGCGGCGGCGCGCGTGTTACTCGACTCGCTCTCCACCAACGCGCCGGCGCGCGACCGCGAGATCGAGGCGGAGAAGGCGCGGGAGCGTTCGCTCGCCCGTTTCGGCGCGCACTAAGTCGCCGTGGGCTTGACCCGCTCCGGCACCGGTGCTGCATGTGTTAAGCCGCTCCGTGGGGAGCGCTGTCGCGCCCGAAGGATTCGATGACGAGCGAACTCACGATCGAGCAAGTCCATCAGCGGGTGGCCGAGATCTATGACGCCGAGTCGCGGCGTGTCTTCGCCACCCTGATCCGCCTCCTCGGTGACTTCGACCGGGCCGAGGAGGCGTTGCACGACGCCTTCATCGCGGCGGTGGAGGGCTGGCCGCGCGACGGCATCCCCGCGAACCCGCGTGCCTGGCTGGTGTCGGCGGGGCGCTTCAAGGCGATCGACGCGATGCGGCGCCGCGCCCGGTTCGACGCCTCGCTGGCGATCCTCGCCCAGGACCTCGACACCACCGATGGGGAGATGGAGGGCAGCGACGAGAGTGTCGAAGACGACCGGCTGCGGCTGATCTTCACCTGTTGCCACCCCGCCATCGCCGCCGATGCGCGGGTGGCGTTGACGCTGCGCGAGGTCTGCGGCCTCACGACGGAGGCGATCGCGCGCGCCTTCCTCACCGCGCCGCCGACGATGGCGCAGCGGATCGTGCGCGCCAAGGCGAAGATCCGCGACGCCCGCATCCCCTATCAGGTGCCGTCGCCGGAGGAACTGCCGGATCGGATTGAGCCGGTCTTGCGCGTGATCTATCTCGTCTTCAACGAGGGCTACTCCGCGTCGGCGGGGGATTCATTGACCCGCCCCGATCTCTCCGGCGAGGCGATCCGCCTCGGTCGGCTCCTGGTCGAGCTGTTGCCGGAGCCGGAGGTGATCGGCCTGCTGGCCCTGATGTTGCTGCAAGAATCGCGGCGGGCGGCGCGCACCGCGCCGAACGGCGACCTGATCCTGCTGGAAGATCAGGACCGCACCCTGTGGAACCGCGCGCAGATCGCCGAAGGACAGACCCTCGTGGCGCGGTCACTCGCCACACGGCGATTCGGGGCGTATACCATCCAGGCGGCGCTCGCGGCGGTCCACGCGCGGGCGCAGACCCCCGCCGCGACCGATTGGGGGCAGATCGTCGCCCTCTACGATCTGCTGGTCCAGATGGAGCCGTCGCCGGTGGTCGAATTGAACCGGGCCGTCGCGGTGGCGATGCGCGACGGCCCGGCGGCGGGCGTCGAGCTGATCGACGCGATCCTGGCGCGCGGCGACCTGACCGATTACCACCTGGCCCACGCGGCGCGGGCCGATCTCTGCCGCCGCGGTGGCCGCACGGCCGATGCCCGTACCTCGTACGCGCGGGCTATCCGCCTCGCGACGCAGGAGACGGAGCGGCGTTTCCTCGAACGGCGGCTGGCCGAACTGCCGCAATGAAGCGCGCGATCAAGCATTAAAAAACTCAAAGAATATTTGTTCGAGAATCATCGGGCAATGTTGTCGATTTGCGGCGCTGCCGAACGACTACCTTATGACGAGATCATCCGACCTGCTTACGGGGTCGGATGCCGGGGGCGCGGCAAGCCGCGGATGAATCGACAGCGAAGGGGGGAACCGATGCGCTTCATGCTATTGCTGAAGGGTGACGAACGGGCCGAGGCGGGTGTGCTACCGAATGCACAAGTGATCGCCGCGATGAACACGTTCAACGACGAGATGCAGCGGGCCGGGGTGCTGATCGCCGCCGAAGGGTTGCATCCGAGTTCGCGGGGTGTGCGCCTCCGGCTCGTTAACGACAAGCTCAGCATCACCGATGGGCCGTTCACCGAGACGAAGGAATTGCTCGCCGGTTTCTGGGTGATCCAGGCCCCCTCGAAAGAGGCCGCGATCGATTGGGCCAAGCGCTGCCCGTTGGAGGCGGATGTGACCGCCCTGGCGAGCGGCGCCGAGGGCGAGATCGAGATACGCCAGATTTTCGAACTGGAGGATTTTCCGGTTAACCCCGACGAATCGGGCTGGCGCGAGAGCGAGGCGGAGTTCCGGGCGAAGGAGGAGGAGGCGCGTTCCGCCGAAGCGACGGAGACGCCGGTCGCCGCACCTGCCGCGAACACCAAGCGGCGATACATGATGAATATGATGGCCGACGACGACTCGGAGGCTGGCGTGCTGCCGAGCGAAAGGTTGCTGGCCGAGATGGGGAGCCTGATGGCGGAGATGGCGAGCGCCGGCGTGTTGCTCGCCGGTGAAGGGCTCCAGGCGAGCTCGAAGGGGGCGAAGGTCAAATTCTCCGCCGGGAAGCGCACCGTGATCGACGGGCCGTTCGCCGAGACCAAAGAATTGGTCGCCGGGTACTCGCTGATCCAGGTGGACTCCAAAGAAGAGGCGATCGCATGGGCCACACGCTGCATCAGGGTGGATGCGCCCGGTCGTAAAGGCCAGAGCACGATCGAGTTGCGCGAGATTTTCACGGAGGCCGACTTCAACGCCGCGATCGTGGAACGCGCCGAGGGATAGGTGGGGTGTCGCGTGCCCTCGCCACCGGGCTGCGTGTGTCGTGGTACGTGGCCGCGACGCCAGCGACGGCCCGACATCGATCCCGATTCGCCAGCGAAAGGGAAACCATGAATACGGTGACGTCACGAGATGGCACGATGATCGCCTTCGACAAGGCGGGCCAGGGTCCGGCGGTGATCGTCGTTGATGGCGCGCTCTGCTATCGCGCCAGCGGGCCGAGCGCCCCGTTGGCACGGCTGCTGGCGCGCGACTTCACCGTCTATACCTACGATCGGCGGGGGCGCGGCGACAGCGGCGATACCGCCCCCTATGCGGTCGAGCGGGAGGTCGAGGATCTCGCCGCGCTGCTCGCCGAGGCTGGCGGTACGGCGTTCGTCTACGGGATCTCGTCCGGGGCGGCGCTGGCCCTCGAAGCGGCCGACCGCCTCCCGGGGATCACCACGCTGGCCCTCTACGAGGCCCCGTTCATCGTCGATGACAGCCGCCAACCGGTGCCGGAGGATAATCTGACGCGGATCACGGCGCTCGTCGCCGCCGATCGCCGCAGCGATGCCGTTCGCTATTTCATGCGGCAGGTCGGCGCGCCGGGGATCGTCGTGGCGTTGATGCGCTTCATGCCGGTGTGGTCGAAGCTGAAAGCGGTGGCGCACACCCTCCCGTACGACTTCGCGATCCTGGACGGGAATCAGGTCGGCAAGCCGCTG
>DATCMP010000121.1:0-4814 GCA_036563365.1 Thermomicrobiales bacterium | reverse complement strand
CCGCCCCGCTTCCGCTTAATAACGCGGAGATTGCCCCCGGCACCATCGCGCTGCTACACTCCCCCGCTGAACCACTCGACTGCGACGCGGGAGGATACTCCTTGGCGATTCTCGTCACCGGCATCGGGTATATGGGCGCCGCACTTGTCGAGGCGCTGCTAGCGCGCGGCGACCGGGTCATCGGGCTCGACAATCGCTTCTCGACCGACGAGACGGCGTTGGAACGACTTTGCGCCGCAGGTTTGGATTTCGTTGATGGTGATGTGGCGGAACCGACCGACGTACAAACAGTCTTCAACCGCGCCCCGATCAGCGCCGTCTATCACTTCGCCGCGCAGGCGAGTGCCCACCCCGCAGCCGCCGATGTCGCCTACACCGAGCGCACGAACTTACAGGGGCCGCGTGTCATCCTCGATGAGATGCTGCGCCACGGCACGCCGACGATCGTCTACGCCAGCTCCTTTAAAGTCTACGGCGAGGCTTTGCGCGGGCGGATCGATGAACAACAACAGTACGGAACCTTTCGGGATATGTCGCACCTGTCGAAGGTCCACGCCGAGAAGTTACTGGAAATGTACGCCGCGCTGCACGGCCTCCGCTGCCTCAGTCTGCGCTTCGGCATCGTGCATGGTCGCGGCCCGATCTTCAAGACCGATCCCCGTTTCATGACCGCGCCGAATAAGTTCTGCTGGCAGGCGGTGCGCGGCGAAACAATCAGCGTCCTCGGCGGTGGCCGTGCACCCGCCGGCTGGCTGCACCTCGCTGATGCGATCGATGCCACCATCGCCGCCGCCGGACATCAGGCGTTCACGGGTTATGTGCCAATCAACGTCGTTGGCGAAGTGATGTCGGTCGCGCAGGTCGCGGCGCTCGTGCGCGAGGCAGCCGCCACGCACGGCCTACCAGCAACGATCGAGGGGATCGACGTGGATGATCTCAGCGACGAGGCCGCTCGCTTCACCGTCGCCTCCGCGCTCGACGCCGTATCGGCAACCCGCGCACGACACCACCTGCGCGAGAGTTTGCCGACGGTTCTCGAATACTGCATCGCGCTCAACGCCGAGCAATCGATACGGTCGGCATGAAGGTGGCTGTCACCGGTGGAACCGGTTTCATCGGGCGGCACGTCGTTGCCGCGCTGGCGACCGCCGGACACGAAGTCACGGTTGTCGCGCGCACCATCTCCCCAGTTGCGGGCGCGGCGCAGGTGGTGCAGGGCGAGGTGACCGACCGCGCGATCGGCGCGCGATTCGCCGGGATGGCAGCGATCGTCCACCTGGCCGCCATCGCCGATGCCTCGCTCTCCGCCGCCGATCCGGTCGGCTACACCACTGTCAATGCGCTCGGCACGCTGAATGTGCTCGAAGGGGCACGACAGCACGGCGCGGGCGTCGTCTTCGCGTCGAGTCAGCGTGTCTACGAGCCCTGGCACGGCCCGTTGCGGGAAGATGGTCCCCTCGCGCCGACCACCGTCTACGGCTGGGGTAAGCTCGCCGCCGAGGGCTGGGTCACCATGTATAGGCAACTCTATGCTGTACCGACGGCCACGTTGCGCCTCTTCAGCGTCTACGGGCCGGGACAGCGAACCGGCGGCGGGGTCAGCGGCGTGGTGGCGATCTTCGCCGAACGCGCGTTGAGCGGACTCGACCTCGCGGTCCACCAGCGCCACCTGCGCGACTTCGTCTACGTCACCGACGTGGCGGCGGCGATCGTCCGCACGGTCGAACGTCTGCGCGACCCTGTCCTGACCACGCGGGTCTACAATATCGGCAGCGGGATCGGCACGGGGTTGGACGAGTTGGCCGAAATTGTTCGCGAACGGAGCGGTATGGCCGAGCGGATCGCGATCACCGGCGGCGGGGGTGACGCCGAGCGGCGCGAAGAGGTCTATGCGACGCTCGACCGTGCGCGACAGGAGCTCGACTGGTCACCGAGGATTGACCTCACAGCCGGGGTCGATCGTTATCTCGCCTGGCTACGTCCCGCGTTGGCGAGCGGGGGGCGCGGATGAGCCGAACACCGATCCTGTTGAAAGCGCGCCCGACGTCGGCACAATTACACGATCGGTTATTGGCACCACGCCCGGCCGGACTCGAACTCTATCTCGATGCGCGCGACATCGGGCCGACAGATTGGCTGCCACGCCTGCGAGGCATCATGGCGGCGGCACCGACCGTCGATGAACATTTCCAGTACATCGTTGAGGGGCCGATCCGCTCGCTCGATGGCGCATTCTTCGACGTGACGCGCCAGGCTCACGCCGATGAAGAAGCGCTCGTGCGGCTCACCCGCTTCGGGGGCGAACTCGGCGCGTCGGTCGCGGTGATCCACCTGATCGCCCCGACGAGCGATCCGGCGGCGCTCGCACCGGCAGCGCGTGCGGCATCGCTGGCGCGCGCGTTGCCATTGCTACGACACTATGCCACCCTCTGCCACGATGCCGGGCTGACGCCGACGATCGAGAATATCCCGCCGATCGCGCAGATGCGCGAGGGGGCGGCAACGTTCAGTGCGGTCGGTGTCGAGCCGGAGGATTTACTCTGGTGCTGCGAAAGGGTACCGGGATTGGGGATCACCTTCGACACCTCGCACGCGGGACTGCACCTGGAAGCGGTCGCCGCCGACCCGACGACAACACCGGCAGCACTACGTCCGGCGGTAGCGAGCTACAAAGCAACGGCCACCGTGCGTACCCTGGATGACTGGCTCGACACAATCGCGCCGTATCTGGTCAACTGCCACATCTCGAATGCCGCAGGGTTACTTGGTGAGGGTTTGCCCTATGCTGACGGGCATTTCGATCTCGACGCGCTGATGCCGCGACTCGCCGCAGCCACCAAGTTCATCGTCACGGAGACGCTGGAACCGGACAATGACCGGGCGACACTGATGCGCGACGCGCAACGACGGATCGCGGCGATCCTCGGCCAAAGCTTGTCGGCGACGGGACACGACAACGAGTAAGGAACACCGCGCTGTGATCTGCCATGCGAGGTAGATCGGGGAGAAACGAGTAAGGATGACCAGCATCGAGAGGCAGGGACTACATGGCACGAATACGCCGGAGACGCCGATCGACTGGGATCGGTTGCTCGATCGACCGCGCGTGCCGGTCGACCACGAGGCGCTGCGCGCGGCCTTCGCGGCGCGGCGCATCGCGATCACCGGCGCGGCGGGTTCGCTCGGGCGGGAGCTCGCCGCAACGGTCGCGGCGTATCAGCCGACGAACCTGATCCTGATCGATAGCGGCGAGGCGGGGCTGTTCGCCCTCCGCGAGCGCCTGCTGGCGGCGGGGCAACCCGAGGAATTGCTAGGTTTCCACCTCGCCGATGTACGTAATCGGCGGCGAATCGCGGCGATCTTCGCGGCGACGCGACCGGAGGTCGTCTTCCACCTCGCCGCCTATAAGCATGTCCCCTGGGCCGAAGCCGCGCCGAGCGAATATCTCGATGTCAATCTCGGCGGTGGGCGGGTCGTGATCGAAGAGGCGGAGCGGGTCGGCGCGGCGCAAGTTATCTATCCCTCCACCGATAAGGCGGTCAATCCGCCGAGTCTCTACGGGGCGACGAAGCGGATCATCGAGGCGCAGTTGCGTGAGGTCGCGGCGCGATCGGGAACCCGCTGCGTCGCGGCCCGCTTCGTCAACGTCCTGGGGTCGCAGGGGAGCGCGGGGGTGACCTTCGCGCGGCGGATCGCGGCGGGGGAGCCGCTGCCGATCACCGATCCGATGATGACGCGCTACTGGATCGCGCCGCACCACGGGACGTTGCTCCTGGCCTATGCCGCCGCCCCCGCGTTCGACGAGCCGTTCACGATCCTGCTGCCGGATGCGCTCCCGGCCATACCGGTCGTGGAGATCGCGCGCCGGATCTGGCAGCAGTTCGGCAACGTGGGTGAGCCACCGATCATCGTCACCGGCAGCCGTCCAGGCGAACGCCTCTATGAAGAGTTGGTCGGTGCCGCCGAGGGATACGAACCGGCACCCTACCGTGGTATCCTCCAGGTGCGCGGGATGGCCGATGCGCCGCCGGGTACGCCGATCGCAGCGGGGATCGCTGAGGTGCTGGCCGCGGTCGAAGCCAGCACCCCAGAACCGGAATTGAAAGCCCGCGCACTGGCATGGGCACACACGATTCGCTGAGCACGGAGCAGGATGGGCAATCCGCCAGTCCCGATACAGATGATGATCGTCTTCGTTGTCGCCCTCACGACGGCCCTCCTCGCCGTACCACTCGCGGCGGCGGTGGGGCTGGCCGTCGGCGGGCCGCTCGTCGATCAACCACGGCCCGGTGAATTGCAACGTCGCCCGATCGGGCGTACCGGCGGCTATGGGATCATCGTCGCCTTCTTCGCGGCGTTGCTCGTCAGCATACCGATCACCGACCGCTCCCATGATCTCTCCGAATATGGTCGCCTGATGGGGCTGGCATTCGGAGCCGCGCTCCTCATTCCGTTCGCCGCCTGGGATGATGCCCGTCGCCTACCACCATTACCACAATTGATCGCCCAGTTTGGTTGCGCCGCGCTGCCGGTGCTGCTCGGTGTACGAATTGAACGGATCGCCAATTTCGACATCGCGCGAGTCGCCCCGTGGCTGATCGCCCCGTTGTCGGTAATCTGGATCGTCGGGATGATCAACGCCTTGAACTGGCTCGACACGATGGACGGCCTCGCGGGCGGTGTCTCGCTGATCGGCGCGCTCGTCCTCTTCGCGGCAAGCCTGCTGCAATACGGACCGGAGGGGAGATTCGCCGCGCAGCAGAACTCGATCGCGCTGCTCGGCCTGGCGTTGGGAGGGGCATGTCTCGGTTTTC
>DATCMP010000120.1:0-3445 GCA_036563365.1 Thermomicrobiales bacterium | reverse complement strand
CGGATGCATCCGGCGACCCACCTATACCGAGCACTACCCACCGCCACAACCCGTCACCGCACCGTATCCCGATGCGGGTCCAGCCACCCTGTAGCCATCCCTCCGCCCCTACTCATGCGACGCGGGCCATGTCCCCATCATCTGGCGGAGGATCGCGAACTCGCCGATATGGTAGGCGTTGTGATCCGCGACGAGCAGGAGTTCGCGTAGGATCGTCTGTCCATCACCCCACGGGATGCGGGCGTGGAGATCGGCCTGCGGATCATCGGCGATGGCGCAGATCGCGGCGAAGTCGTCGCGGAAAGCGGCGAGGGTGGCGTCCCAGCCCTGGGCATCGGCGGTGGCGTCCTGGGCGGGCCAATAATCGTCCGGCCAACGGCGCTCCTGATAATCGGGGTCGCGGATAAAGTCGAGGATGTCGCGCTGCGCCAGGCGCAGGTGTTCGAGGAGGTGCCACGGCGAATACGCGACATGCGGCGGGCGATCATTCATACGCTCGGCGGGAAAGTCGGCAACCGCCTCATCGAACGTCATGTGCGCCATCCCGCCCCGCAACAGCGCAAGCACCTGATCCCGCGTAGCCCGCTCATTCGCATCCATCACAGCCCCTCCCCCATTCAGGGATACACACCAGACGCTTCCATAATAGCCGATAGCCGATCGACGGCAAACGCCGGATGAACGCAGGGGCCACCAGCCAAGTGCATCAGACCCCCACCAGCCCCCACGAGTCACCCCTCCCCGTGTCGGGGAGGGGCCGAGGGAGCGGTCCAGCGCCATCGCCATGATGCTACACTGCGCCGGTCGGCGACCGCCCTGGGCGGGGATTGCCGCGCTCCCCCCTTGTTCCGGCGCGGGGGCGATCATCGGCGAGAAACGAGGAGGCGCTATGCTGACGGTATGGATGGCGGGACAGGTCACCGACGCGCAACTCACGCAGATTCGCGACGCCGCGCCGGGGGCGGACGTGCGCCACTTCGCGAGCCAGGCCGCGATGGAGGCGCAGATCGAGGACGCCGAGGTGGTCGCCGGGAATCTGTCGGCGGCGGCGCTGGCGCGGGCGGGTCGGTTGAAATGGGTGCAGAGCTGGGCGGCGGGACCGGACGCGCTGATGTACCCCGAGATGATCGCCAGCCCGATCGTCTGCACCAGTTGCAAGGGGAACGGCGCGATCCCGCTGGCCGAGCACGCGATCATGCTGATGCTGATGCTGAACCGCGACATGCCGCGCTGGCAACGGGCGCAGGCGGAGCATCGCTGGGAGCACCGACCGCACGGCGAACTCAACGGCCTCACCTGCGGGATCATCGGCCTCGGCTTTTCGGGGCAGGATCTGGCGCTGAAGTGCAAGGCGTTCCACATGCGCGTCCTCGGGATGCGCCGCACGCCGACCCCGACGCCGAATGTCGATGAATTGTTCACGGTCGATCGGCTGCACGAACTGCTGGCGCAATCGGATTTTGTGGTCGTCACCGCCCCGCGCACGCCGGAATCGCTCGGCCTGCTCGGCGAGGCGGAATTCCGGGCGATGAAGCCGACCGCGCACTACATCTGCTTCTCGCGCGGCGGGATCGCCGACGACGCGGCCCTCTTGCGGGCGCTCAGGGAGGGCTGGATCGCGGGCGGCGGCCTGGACGCGCACGATCAGGAACCGCTCCCCGCCGACAGCCCCTACTGGGATCTGCCGAACGCCCTCGTGACGCCGCACAACGGCGCGACCACCCCTCAGACCCGCCAGCGCGGGATCGACATCTTCGTCGAGAACCTGCGCCGCTACCAGCAGGGCCAGGAGATGATCAACGTGATCGACAAGCAGAAGGGCTACTGAGGCGACGAGTGGGCGGGGGGGCCAGTGGGCCAGTGGGCCAGTAGGGACGGAACAGGGACGGTTTAACGCAGAGGCGCCGAGGGGAAGGAGCGTCGCAGAGAAGGAACGATCATAATTCGTCCTCTCTGCGAACTCTTTCTTGCTCTGCGTCTCTGCGTTAAACCGTACCCCCGTACCCCCTCCCCGCCCCCTCCGTGTCTCCGTGCCTCCTGTTCCGTCCCACATTCGTCATTCGTCATTCGTCATTCGTCATTTCGCAACCGCCGCACCGGCGACAGCAGCAGCCCGAGCGGCGCGACGAGCATCCCGACGGCGGCGAGGATCAGGGTGGGGCGCAGGCCGAGCCATTGGCCGAGCGCCCCGCCCGCCAGCGCCCCCAGCGCCATCGCCCCCCAGATGAAGACCCGCGCGGTGGCGTTCGCCCGCCCTTGCAAGCGCGGGGGCGGCACGGTCTGCATCAGGGTGTAAAAATTGATCGTGTAGATCGCCAGGGTCATCCCGACCAGCCCACGCCACGCAACCAGCAGCGCAATCTTCACGGCCAGCGGCCCACCGGCCAGCGGCACCAGCGCCGAACCGAGCGCCGCGAAGGTCAGGGCCGCGATCAGCGTCGGGCCAAGGCCGAGGGCGCGCACGATCCGCCCGGTCAGCAGGGTGCCGACGAGCGCCACCGGCCCGCTGACCGCCATGATCCCGCCCAGAATCCCCGGCGCGAGGCCGAGATCGCGCGTCGCATAGAGGAGGTAGAGGGCGAGGATCATACTGTCAAAAAACGTACTCGCCGCATCCCAGCCGATCAGCGGGCGCAGGATCGCGTGATCGCGGATCAGGCGCAGCCCTTCGCCGATCTCCGCCCAGATACTCCGGCGCTCGGCGCTCGGCGCGGGCGTGGGCTCGCCCGCCCGGATACGGCCGATCGCCAGGAACGAGCAGAGCGGCGCGAGGGCGCTCACGATCAGCGTCAATGGCGCGCTGATCAGCTGCACCAGCGCCCCGCCGACACTCGGCCCGGCGATCTGCGCCAGCGCCTCGCTCAGCCGGAGTTTGCTGTTCCCCTCGATCAGGTCGTCGCGCGGGACCAGCGTGGCGAGATACGGCTGATAGGCGACCATGAAGAAGATCCCCGCGCAGCCGGTCAGGAAGGCGACGAGATAGAGTTGTACCAGATGTAACCGCCCGAGGTAAGCCGCGAGCGGGACGGTGGCGAGGGCCACGGCGCGGATCAGATTCGTCGCCATCAAGATCGGACGCCGGCGCAGGCGATCGGCCCACGCCCCGGCGAACAACCCGACAACCAGCGACGGCGCGGTCTGCATCGCGCCCAGGATCCCCATCTCCAGCGCCGACGCCCCGAGGCTGACCGCGGCGGTCAGCGGCAGCGCCAGGTTCGTGACCTGCAACCCGAAGAGCGCGGCGGTCTCCCCGCCCCAGAGCTTGAGGAAATCGGGGTGCCGCCAGAGGCCGGTGCGATACCTACGCAATATCATCTCTCCGATGCGCCCCTCTCTCGCTCAGGCCCCACAATTTGTCGCGCGGCAGAGTGTACGCCAGTTCGTGAGTCGTGGGCGGTGGACCATGTGAGGGGGACGGAACAGGAGACACGGAGAGGGCGGGGAG
>DATCMP010000118.1:0-3304 GCA_036563365.1 Thermomicrobiales bacterium | reverse complement strand
ACCACCTGGCCGTGCGGGTCGAAGATGACGCTGCCCCCGTCGAAGACCAGTTCATCCTGCCCGCCGACCAGATTGACGTAGGCGAGATAGAGGTCGTTGTCCATCGCCCGCGTCGCCAGCATCGTCTCGCGCTTCTGCCATTTCCCCTGGTGATACGGCGAGGCGTTGATATTGATGATCAGGCGCGCACCGGCCAAGCCCTGCAACGTCGCCGGGCCGACCGGATACCAGATATCCTCGCAGACCGTGATCCCCACGGGGATGTCACCGAAGAGGAAGAGCGGCGCGGTAGAACCGGCCATGAAGTAGCGGTCCTCATCGAAGACGCCGTAATTGGGCAGATAGCGTTTGTGATAGGTGCCGACCCAGGCCCCATCGGCCAGCACGGCGGCGGCGTTGTAGATATCCTCGGCGGCGTCCACGAAGCCGACGATCGCCACGATCCCCTGCGTATGGGTGGCGATCTCGCGCAGGCGGTCGATATTCTCCGCCAGGAACGAGGGCTTCAGCAACAGATCCTCCGGGGGATACCCGGTCGTCGCCAGTTCGGGGAAGACCACGACCTGCGCGCCCTGCGCCCGCGCATCCGCGATCGTCTCGATGATCCGGGCGCTATTGCCCGCCAGATCACCGACCGCCAGATTCAGTTGGGCCAGGGCTACGCGCAAGGTGCCGCCACTCAACATCATCGCTTCGCTCCTGCTCCGCTAGCACGGCGCGCTATCCCCGCCGCCCGACTTCGTGTGCAGTATACATTATCCCGACGGGTGCTGCTCGGGCAGCGCGGCTCACCCTACGGCGTTTCGGAGATTCCCGCAACCGGTGAGCGGCGACGGCCCCGCTGCGCCGCCCCATCGGGCGATAATACCGCACTCGCGCGACGCGGCGTCAACTCGCTGCCACCTCCCCGCTGGCGCGCCGAGCAACCCCGCCGGCGAAGAACGGGGAAATCGGGACGAATCGGCCATTCCATTCGTCCATTCGATGCGATATGATATGCGCTTGTACAGGAGAGATGATCGCCGGAGCGACGGAACGGGGTACAGGCTCGCACGATGCGCCATGACCGCCCCGCGGAGGTGTCCTATGCCTCTCGGCGAGACGCTAATACTCGACAAATGACGCAGACAGGAGCAAGGAGAGGCCGATGAGCGACCGCAGCCTGCGCGAGAGGTGGATGGGGCGGAGGGCGAAACGCGCGCTGTCGATCACCTATCTCGGCATCGTCTTCCTCCTCGCCGTCGCCACGCTGACGCACTCGGCACTCGGGGTGGCGGCGGAGAGCGGCGATGGCGCGGGCGGACTCACGATCCAGGCGGTCGCCAACAGTATCGGCGGCTCCGTCTACCTCGACAGCAACACCAACGGCGTCCGCGATTCCAGCGAGTCCGGGATCGCCGGGGTCGTGATCACCCTCTCCGGCAGCGACAATACCAATGCCCCGGTGAACCGGATCATCACCACCGGCACCGACGGCACCTACCTCTTCACCGGCCTGGTCGCCGGGACGTATAACCTGATCGAGACCCAGCCGGTCGGCTACAACGACGGGCCGGAAACGGTCGGCACCCTCGGCGGCGACGCCGGGACCAACGACGTCATCGGCGGGATCATCCTGCCCGCTGGCGGCAGCGGCAGCGGCTACAACTTCGCCGAGCGGCAGGCGAATGCGCCAAGCGCCTCGCCAACCACCGCCACCGGCAGCCTGGCGGGGACGGTCTATCTCGACAGCAATGCGGACGACGAGCGGACGACCGGCGAGCAGGGGATCGCGAACGTCACGATCAAGCTGTCCGGGCTCGACACCAACGGAGGCTCGGTCCAGCGCACCGCCACGACCGCCACGGATGGCCGCTACAGCTTCACCGCCCTCCCCGCCGGGATCTACTCGTTGAGCGAGAATCAGCCCGCGGGCTACGGCGACGGCCAGGCGAGCAGCGGTTCGCTCGGCGGCGAGGCCGGCACCAACCAGACCAGCGGGATCGTCCTCCCGCCGGGCGGGAACGGCACCGGCTACGACTTCGGCGACACCCAGGCCGCCCCGACCGCCACCAGCGTCACCCCGACCACGCGGATCATCGCCGCGACCCCCTCGGTCAGCACCACACCGTCGGTCAGCGTCACGCCATCGGCCAGCACCACGACCACGACCACCGCCACCCCGACGCGCACCCCCACCCCCTTCAGCACCTCAACTCCGACACGCACGCCCACGCCGTTCTTCACCTCCACGCCGTTCTTTACCTCGACCCCGTTCTCGACGTCGACGCCGACACCGCGCACCACCGTCACCGCCACCCCGACGATGACCGCCGTACGCACGATCACGCCGACAACCGCGGGCGCGACCGCCGCCATCACCGGGACACCGGGGAAGATTCGCGCGCTCGACATCCAGAAGACGAACGACAAGCCGGGCGCGCAGCCGGGCGACACGGTCAAATTCACCATCACCGTCTCGAACCCGAACACGCAGCCCGCGACGAGCGTCGTCGTGATCGATGATCTCCCCGCCGGACTCGCCCTGAAGACCGCTTCCGGCGGTGGCACGCTGACGATCACCGACGGACGGCTGGTCTTTAATGTCGGCACGATCCCCGCTGGCGGCGCAACCGCCCTCAGCGTGACGACCACGATGATCGGCACCGGTGCCGCGGTGATCAACACCGCCTCCTACACCGCCCTGATCGAGGGCCAGGCGTTCAGCGGCAGTTCGCTCTCCGGGATCGGCGCGCCAGCCCTGCCGAATACCGGGACCGGCAACGAGGCACAAACCGCCACCACGGTCGGCGTGCCGCTCTTCCTGCTAGCACTCGGCCTCGGTATGGTCCTGCTCCTCGGGGCGGGGAGCCTGCGCCGCAAGCGGTAGCGCCGTGCCACGCACACGCGATAATCGACGCCAGGCACACGAATGCCGCCCGAGGTGGGCGGCATTCGTGCTGTGGGAAGGGTGGGGGAGGTGAAATAAGCGTTTGTTGGGGCCAGGGGTTGCCGGTTTTCACCGCATCCGCCCGGACTCGTCTCGATTGGGGAAATTTGTCAAATGTTGACAATTTCCCGATGGAGATAAGGATAGCGATTCGCCCGCAGGTTGTCAACCAGCATTATGCTGCATCGAGCCCGATGGCTTTGTGCAGTCTGTCCAACTCGCTGCAACGATCATCTGACTCGCACGCTGGCGTAGCCTCCGTCGAATGCGCGCCTTGACGTACGACTCGCGCCATTTTCAGGTTCAGGAGCGATACCTGTCTGGGCGGGGGACCGGCGACGACACTCGCCTCGCCGAGGGCACAAAGCGGGGCGG
>DATCMP010000117.1:0-13174 GCA_036563365.1 Thermomicrobiales bacterium | reverse complement strand
CACCTGCTGGGCGTTCTGCTGCGCCTGCTGCGCCGCCCCCTGCGCCCCCTGCTGCACCTGCTGCGGATCGATGTTCAGGCTCTGCGCGAAGGAGCCGAAGGAGCCGAGGAGCGCGCCCAGCCCGCGGCTGGCGAGGAAGAGGGTCAGCGGCACCGCGAGTAGGAAGACCAGCATCCCGTTCAGCGCCCCCCAGCCCTTGCCGAAGGCCGCCGCCGTCCGCCCGGCGACCCAGCCGCCGAGCAGGAACGCGAGCAGCGCGGAGACGCCCGCCCAGATGCCGGAGCCGAGGCCGAGCCCGCTCGGCACCCCGCGCTGGGCGACCGCCTGCCCGGCGTCGACCGAGGTCAGCCCTACCGCCAGGCCGAGGACGCCCAGCGTGATCAGCATCGTCAGCGCCGTCAGCAGCCCCGCGAACACGGCGGGCCAGCGCACCCGGTCGCGGTCCAGCGCGTACGTCTCGGGGATGTCCATGTCCCGCGTGTCGTCCACGGACACCGGGCGTACCGCCTGCTGTCGCACATGCACCTCCTCCTGCGGCATCGCGCGCCGCGTTGTCTCCTCGTGTGTCACCTGTACTGCCGGTGCCACCGTGTACTGCTCCGTCGTCGTGCCACGCACAGTGCCGTCGCGATCCGCCAGCTCCTCCGCGCGGACCGTGTCGATCCGCTCGTCGGCCCCCTGACCTCGCCGCCTGTTCCCGCCACCGCTCATGGCCCGACCTTCCTGCGGTGCCCGTGGCGACCGCGCTTTCCTCTGGCTTATCGCACCGCCACTCGGCGTCGCCTTTGCCAACATATGTCCGCCAAGGCAAGAGGCTTGCCACCTCCAACCGGTCGCCACCGCTCCGGTCCTTGGAACGGTGCGTGCATAAACACGCTTGATGCACGAGGCGGCATCGCTGGGAGGCAATCCACCTCCCCTCCCCTTTTCCCTGGGATGGTTTTATCGGACGTAACGATCGCCGCCCCGCGCGGCGGGAAGGAGCATCCCATGAGTAGCACCGCTTTCAGCGGCCCGGTGGCCGCGGCACCCGCCGACGCGCGGGCGGCGTTTATCCGCCGGACCTACTTGCACCTGGCGGGGGCGGTGCTGGCCTGCGCCGCGGTGGACGCCCTCCTCCTGCGCTGGTCGGGTGCGCGGGATTTAGTCGGCGCGATGACGCGCGGCTACGCCTGGTTGCTCGTGCTGGCGCTCTTCTTCGGGGCGTCCACGCTGGCCGACCGCTGGTCCCGCAGCGCCACATCGCTCGGGCGACAATACCTCGGCCTGAGCCTCTTCGTCGTCGCCCAGGCGATCGTGCTGCTGCCGGTCCTCCTCGTGGCGACGAGCTACAGCACGCCGGATGTCCTGCCGACGGCGGGGATCCTCACGCTCACCCTCTTCCTCGGGCTGACCGTTTTCGCGTTCGTGTCGGGTGCCGATTTTTCTTTCCTGCGCGGTGCGCTGGTGATCGGCGGCTTCCTGGCGCTCGGGCTGATCGTCGTCAGTATCCTGATCGGGCTGAACCTGGGCGTGTGGTTCGCGGCGGCGATGGTCGTGTACGCCGGGGCGGCGATCCTCTACCAGACGTCCGGGATCCTCCGCGACTACCGCACCGATCAGCACGTCGCCGCCGCCCTCGGGCTCTTCGGCGCGGTCGCCCTCCTCTTCTGGAATATTCTCAATATCCTGCTCGCGCGCCGCTGAACTAATCGTCCCCGGGCTGTCGGGATGATGCCCGGAGATGTAACGACCAGCGTGTCGCGCGAAGCGGTTACGACGGTTTCGTATGGGGGGCAGCGACGCGCGCCCGCGCGGTGCCCCCCTCGGCCACTATGCCGCCGCGCCGCCCTAGCAGGGGGGCCGCTCCTGACCGCTGCGTGGCCGCCCGACCCGCCGCACGGGCGATCCCCAATCGTCCTGCCCTCACGCCGACTTCTCCATACGGTGTTCGCCACGGGTAGGGGGGCATGGGTGGTGAAGCTCAAGGCGTTGACCTACGCGCTACGGGTCGTTGACCTCGCGCTCGACCTTATTCACCGCCCTGTGACGATCACAGGCTATCGTCAGTCGGTGGGTACATTTGCTGCTTGCTCACCAGCGAGATGCGAACGGTCAGGTGAGTTCTCCGAGGGCGGCAATGTCCGGGATGAGCGATTGCGCTCGTCACTATATCGGGTGATTCGTCTGGCCCGGGTGGCACTATGCCGGGGCCACCTGATGCGAGTAGCGCCCTCCTTTGCGGGTGATTCGATCTACGCCAACCTGCTCCGGGATACGGCCAACGTGATCGCTGTTTCACCGCCGTTGGTATACCCGAGCGCGCTCGGAGGTTCGCCGACTATCCCTCGCCACGATCGCGCGACGCTGGATAGCGCGCCCCGCATGAACGCCCCGAGAATCCCGCTCTGAAAATGAAGCGGATTCATCATGGCACGGTCGGTGCTACTTGGTGGCGGGTGGTATCGATTGTGGATGGGCGCGCGACGGCACAATGCCATCCTACTATGAGAGAAGAGGAGCATCGAGATGAAAAGGCGGCAAGCCATCGGGAGTCTGGTGATCGGGGCGGGGCTCGTCGCGCTCCTCGCCGCGTGCGGTACCGAGGGGAATGCACAAGGTGTCGGTGGGGTGCCGACAACCGTGGTCGGCGCGACGGGGGGCCAGGTGACGGTCGCCCCGACCCTGATCCCGAGCACGGCAACGCGTGGGGCAACCGCGACGCGGACGGTCACGACAACTCCCATCGCATCACCGACCCGTTAATGACAGGCTTTGGAAGCCTGTCATTAACCATTGCCCCATCCTTGTGAGGGCTGTGGAGTCGGTCCCATGTAACGGCAGGCCGCCGATGCGTTGAGCGGGGCGTGGTGATTGCCACGGTGCAACGGCCAATCTTCAAATGCCGGGGGCGTATGCCTGTAGGAGGGGGGAGGGGAGCGCGATGATAGCCCAGCGGGCGATCCGCGACGCCACCGCGCTCGACGACGCTGAGTGGCTTGATACCCATTTCGCCGCCTGTCAGCCCGAGTACGAGGCGCAGCTACGGGCTGTCGGGATCAAACAGGGGTGGCACGTCCTCGATGCCGGCTGCGGCGGCGGGAGCCATCTGCCACTCCTTGCGGAACTCGTCGGACCCAGCGGGAAAATCGCGGCATTCGATTTGGAACAGGCCAACCTCGACGCGGCGTTGGCGCTGCTGTCCCGTCTGGATTGCCCCAGCCCGGTGGTGCCGCAACGCGGGTCGATCACCGCGCTGCCCTACCCGGACAACGCATTCGATGCGGTGTGGTGTGCCAACGTGGTGCAGCACCTCGACGACGCAGCCCTCGCCGTGGCCCTCGCGGAGTTCCGGCGCGTCGTCCGTCCGGGCGGGCTGGTGGCGGTGAAGGATATGGACATGTCCCTCTGGCGGATCGCGCCGGCCGACCCGCTGCTGATCGCAGCGCTCTCGCGAGCAAGTCTGCGCGAGCGGGAGAGCACCGCCGCGCGGGAGACGCACGGTTCTCTCCGGGGCCGCACCCTCCGCAGTTATCTGAACGGTGCGGGGCTCGCCGAGACCTGGCAGCGCACCACGCTCATCGAGCGTTGGCAGCCGCTGCGCCCGGTTGAACGTCGGCTCTGGACCGAGTGGCTCGCCCACCTGGCCGCCCTGGCAGGGGCGCGCGGCTTGGCGGGGGAAGAACTGGCGGGGTGGGAGGCGGTCGCGGACGCCGATGCGCCCGGACATCCCTTAAACGATCCCAACTGTTACCTTTGCGAGGGGCAGGTTCTCGCCGTGGGGCGTGTCCCCGCGCGGGAGTGAGAGCACACTCGCACCGCCATAGCGCCGCCATAGAACGTAAAGGGAACGAGGTTTGCGATGTCCCGCTCAACGATCCTGCTCATCACCTTTCTGGCCGTCTTGTTCGTCGTGATCTGCGTCGCTGTCGCCTTCTTTCAGCCGATTAGTGGTTCCTGAGGCGCCGACGAAGCGGTGTAATGCCGGTGTGAGAGCGGATGGCGGCGGACGCGGGCGGTCGGCCGACCGCCGACGAGCACACCATGTCCGGGTGTTGGCCCTGAACGGTTGCGAGCGAAGATCGGGTGTCGCCCTGGTTTGCGGCACGTGGCAAGAATATCGTGTGGTCGTTGAAGTAGCGAGGGGTACAGGAGATGAGTCAGCGGATGACGAGGCGGCGAGCGCGATTGCTCCCCCTGGGGGCAAGCCTCGCGGCCTTGCCGAGACCGCTTCGCTTCGGCGTGGTTGGTGCGTTCTGCGCGGCGGTACAGCTCTCCGTCCTCGCCGGGCTCGTCTACCTTGGACTGGAACGTCATCTCGCCAATGTCGTCGGCGGGCTTGTCGCCACGCAGGTGAACTTCGCCCTCAGCGCGCGCTTCACCTGGTCCGACCGCCCGGTCTCGGGCAACCCACTCGCGGCGGTACTGGGCCGACTCGCGCGCTTCAACGCGATGTCATTGGCAACGCTCATCGTCAACTGGGGCGTCTTCGCCCTCGCATCGCACGTGGTGCCGCTCCTCCTCGCGGGATTCCTCGGGATCCTGGCCGCGACCGGGGCGAATTACCTGGTGAGCGGCTGGCTCGTCTTCCGTCGCGAGGTGTTGCCCCCGCCTGTCCGCGTTCCCAGATGAGTGGCGATGAATAAGATTTGGCGGATCGCTGCGACTTCCGTGGCTGTGATCGACCTGCCAGCGCGAGTGCCGGGTCGTGGGCGGGGAGAGCGGGGAATCTTCTTCCCGATGTGCCGCTGCCGGTACGTAGCACGGAGAGCGTAGGCGTCAGCTCGTGAGCACCCGCTGGAGGTGAGCGATGCTCGCCCGAGCCAGGGCGGCGAAGTAGTCGCGATTGGAGCCGCCGACGATCAGGCGCACCAGGACCGGCCCGACCAGCAGGGCACCGGTGCCGACGTCGTCATAGAAGAGGGTCATCGTGGGGGAGGTCGCGTCGTTATTGGCCTGCGCCCGGCCGCGAGGGTTCGCGCGCAGCATCTCCGCCGCGCCTGTATATGCCCGCCGCGCGTCTTCCGCGCTGGAAAATACGGCGTACGTGACGCGGTGGTAGCCGGGGTTGAAGTAGCTGGTGACGGCGACAACGCCCGAGGGATCCCGCTCGCGCAGTGTGACGCTCGGGCTGAGCCGAACCGGTGTGTCCTCTGCCCAGCCCGCCACGACGAGTCGCCCGACGAGCGCCCCCTGGGTGACCCCCGCGAGGCGCTGTCCGAGGTCCACCGGGATGGTTGGGGGCACCGGCTCGGCGGCCTCGCAAGCGGCGAGCAACGTTCCAAGGCCCAATGTGACCAGCCCTTGGCAGAATGTTCGACGATCCATCAACCCTTTCCCCACCCTGCCGCCGCGCTTGCGACGAAACGCGCCAGCAGGAGGCCGCCTCCCCGGTTCACGGCGAGCGACCGCTGACTCGACGCAGTGCTGAGAGCAGCCTGTCCTCGATCCACAAGTCGCGGGCTGGTTATGGGGACGGTCGCTCTCGTCGCATGGATACATCAGCACCCTGACTCGCTCCATCGTCGCGCGACCGGCGTCAACTTCACGATGCTGGCTCGGCGTCGCCGGGGTCGCGGTCATTCGAGTAGACGGTGCGTACATCACCCCCGGGTGGGGTATCTTGCTCTGCTGCGTTCCCCTCCCCCGCATTGGTACCGCGCGCCACTTCCTGCGGATCTGTTTGGTCGCCCTGCGCCTCATCCTGGCCCTGCTGCCCTGACTGCCCATGACTGCCCATGTATCCCCC
Source organism: Thermomicrobiales bacterium (assembly GCA_036563365.1). Lineage (GTDB taxonomy): Bacteria > Chloroflexota > Chloroflexia > Thermomicrobiales > CADCWN01 > CADCWN01. Next base: position 7,446 of record DATCMP010000117.1, on the reverse strand, counting down.
TCTGCTTGTAGCATACCGCGTTACCATGTCCAAGGGTGACATTCTCCGGTAACCTCTCGGTGAATCGGGTCAACGGGGCGGTAACAAATTACTCGGCTGCTCGTAAAAGGAGGGGGATACAACACCTTAACCAATGAGCCAGGGACAGATCCAGCGCGTCGCCGGTGCCGATACGCCACGAGACGAGCAGCTGAAACGCCGAGGGCTTCGCTCATGACGTTCTCAGTGTGCATAGGTGCGTTGGTACCAGATCACGGGCGAACGTGGGCATATGCTTGTGTAGGTACGGAGCTTGATTGTTGGCGCAGCGCGTGAGGGGCTGCGACCCGCGCATCGGATCGCGGCCCCGCCTATTGCTCAATAATCCTGGGGCGGTGGCTTCGGCAACTCACTTTTCCTGATCTGCTCGATCGGGATTTCGGTCCGCCGGTCGCCCCCTTTGTAGCCGTTGTCCACGGGCTCGTCGGGCGGGTCTACCACCGGGCGAGGATCTTCGCCACGGATCACCGCCATCGCCCCCTCCATCGTCCGCTCGCCCGTACCCTCCTGCGTCGCGCCGACCCAGTCCTCTTCAAGCCGGATCGGGTCGCGGTCCGCGTCGTCGCCGTGGTTTGATCGCTTCCCCATGTACATGTCCTTGCCTGTTCTCTCCGGGCCATCGACCGCCCGCGACGAGAGAGGCGCACGGGCGATGCCACCGGGATGGGCGGCTGCGGTTGACACGGATCGTTGTAATGCGTGTCCGGAGATAGCAGGCGGGCGACCAGTCGCCAGCCGCCGACTCGTTGCAACGCAAGCCCGTTCCGACCTTGTCCCGCCCCAACCCCGCCTCGCCGGTGACCCCGACGGCACAGGCATCCTGTGGTAGCGCGGCACTATGGGATCATCAGCGGTCACGATCCCCGCGAAACGTTGCTGCGCCAACACAAATCTCGCCGGACCCTTCACCGGGGCGTGGCCTAGTGTTTGCGAGAAGGCCCCGAGTGCGGGGGATCCTGGAAGCGGCGGGGGGTGGCGATGGGTGATGACGACGTGGCGACGAACGAGGGACTCCTCGTGGCGTGGGATACCATCGGGGACGCGGCGATGCGCGAGGCGATCCGCGCATTCTGGTCGTCATCCGGCGATGCGATGGCGGTCTCCGATGCCGATGGGCTCGTCCTGCTCGCCAACCCCGCCTATTACCAACTCTACGGCTATAGCCCTGGGGACGTCGTCGGACAGAGCTTCGCCGTGATTTTCCCCGAGTCCGAGCGCGCCGCAGCCGTGGAAAGGTACCGGGCGGTGTTCCGTGGTCCGGCCTCCACCGCCGCATTCGAGGCGGTAGTGCGCCGGGCCGATGGCAGCGAGCGGGTCGTAGATTCTCGGTATACGTTCTTGCTACGCGGCGACCGCCGAATAGCGATGCTTTCCACCGTCCGCGACATCACCGAGAGCAAGCATTTAGAGGCGGAACTTCGGGAAGAGGTTGAGACGCTGGAAATCCTCAACCGCACCGGCCAGCAGGTCGCGGCCGAACTCGACCTGCGAGCGCTCGTGCAGACGGTCACCGACGCGGCGACGACGCTGACCGGGGCCGGTTTCGGCGCTTTCTTCTACAACGTGCATGACGCGCGCGGCGAGGCGTACACCTTGTACACGCTCGCGGGCGTCGCCGCAGAGGCGTTCGCCGACTTCCCCATGCCGCGCAACACCGCCATCTTCGGCCCGACGTTCCGCGGCGAGGGTATCCTGCGCCTCGCCGATGTTACCGCCGATCCGCGCTATGGCCATAATGCGCCCTACGCGGGGATGCCAGCCGGTCACCTGCCGGTCCGCTCCTACCTCGCCGTGCCGGTCGTCTCGCGCTCCGGTGAGGTGCTCGGCGGCCTTTTCTTCGGCCACCCGGAACCTGGTCTCTTCACGGCTCGGCACGAGCGATTGGTGGTGGGGTTGGCCGGACAGGCGGCGGTCGCCATCGACAACGCGCGGCTCGTCGAGGCGGTGCGGGAGGCGGTGCGGGCGCGCGAGGGCTTTCTCGCCATCGCCGCCCACGAGTTGCGTACCCCGATCACCATGCTCAAAGGCACCGTGCAACTCGTCACCCGCCAGTTGCGCCGGGCCGATTTCGACCGCGATCGCGCCCTGGTCCAGCTGGGCCGTTTGGAAGGGCGGATCGATCACCTGACCACCCTCGTCGGCGATATCCTCGACGTCTCGCAGCTCCGGCAGGGCCACCTGGGCCTGCATCAGACGCGGCTCGACCTGGTGGCGCTCGCCCGCGACGTGCTCGCGCATTTCGCGGAGGCTCCGGAACGTAGTCCGGCGCATGAGCTCACCCTCGACGCGGATGATCAGCTGTGGCTCGACGCCGATCCCGGCCGGTTGGAGCAGGTACTGACCAACCTCATCGCCAACGCGCTGAAGTACTCCCCGGAGGGCGGTGAGGTGCGCTGCACCATCCGTCGGGAGGGCGATCGGGCGCTGCTGGCGGTGCGTGACCACGGGCTTGGCATCGCGCCGGAGGTGCAGGGCCAACTCTTTAAGCCGTTCGCGCGGGTGGACCAGGAGCGGGCCATCCGAGGCCTCGGGCTCGGCCTCTATATCACGCGCGAGCTGGTGGAGCGACACGGGGGGGCGATCGACCTCGACAGCGCCCCGGGGGAGGGCACCGTCGTTACCATCCGCCTGCCGCTGCCGGAGGTGCTTGCCGGGCCGGGGGAAACGTCTTGATTGTTCGGATCGGGGCCGTGTCCCCTCCGTCCGTCGTCCGGCCCCGGCGGTCGGCGGGATCGGCGACGCTGCAATCGGCCGTGTGGCCGGTGTTGGTCGGTCGCATCCGCTGCGGCGCGGCTCACGCCGGATTGAGTGGGCCGATGAGGGCGGGGTCGCTGTGGCCGCTGCGGTTGACCGCGGTCGAGACCGGCCAGCGGCGCAGCCGCGCGGCGTCCGGGTGCGCGAGCAGCGGCAGGACCGCCTCGGGTGCCGTCAACGCGGGGTCGAGCCACACGCCCTCCGCCTGCCGGGGCAGCACCACCGGCATCCGATCGTGGAGCGCCCGCAGGTCGTCGGTCGCCGCGGCGGTGGTGACGATCGCGCAGGCGGCGCGCGGGGTGCCGTCCTGATCGACCCACCGATCGAGCAACCCGGCCAAGCCGAGCAGGTCGTCGCCATCGGGATCGGTGATGTACCAGGGCTGTTTAGGCTTCTGTCCCGGCACCGTCGTCCACTCGTACCAGCCCGACGCGGGGACGAGGCAGCGCGAGCGCGCCACGAGGCCGCGGAACATGGGCCGCTCGGTGAGGGACTCGGCGCGGGCATTGAACGCCAGGATCGCCTTGGCCCCGCGCCAGCGCGGCGTCAGGCCCCAGGCGGCGAGCTCGACGTGCCGCACACCGGGCTCGCCCGCCGTGACGATCGGCACGGCCTCGGTCGGGGCGATGTTGTAGCGGTCGGCCAACGCGGCCTCGACCGCCGCTTCCGCCGTCGCGGCGAAGCGCAGGGGGATCTGCCCGCTGTTCTTGAGGACGAAGCGCCCGCACATGGTCCTGCCTCCTTCGCGTGGCCTCAGACGTCAATCGTCTCTCTATTCTACCGTGTTATCGCCTGCCGAATCGTCCCCGTTCGGAATCCGCGTAGCCGATAGCCCGTGCGACGTTTACCCGCGCGATGACCGTATTCACCGCGCCACGGCCCGGTCCCCCTTATCCTTGTATGAAAGGCCCGGTATTGTCAGGGCGATGGATCAAGTGATTGGAGGCACGATGCGATTAATCCCGACACGAGTCCACGGGATGCTCGATTACCTCATGGGCGTGCTGTTGATCGTCTCGCCGTGGCTCTTCGGCTTCGCCGATGAGGGGGGCGTGGCACGCTGGCTACCATTCGTTCTCGGTGCGGGTGTGATCGTCTACAGCTTGTTGACGCGCTACGAGCTCGCGCTCTCGCCGTTGATCCCGATGCCGGTCCACCTCGGGCTCGACGCGGCGGGTGGCTTGCTCCTGGCGGTTTCGCCGTGGCTGTTCGGCTTCGCCGATCGGGTCTGGCTTCCGCACCTCGTCTTCGGCTTACTGGAGATCGGCGCGGTACTCACCACGAAAACGACACCCGAGCGTGCATTCAGGGAGGCCAGTGCCTGATGCGGCGCGGTCGTCGGTTGGACCCGACGGCACCGAGACGCGCGGCATGTACTTGTGTGACAATCGGTAGATCGTCGCCTCAGGGGCGGTGATCGCGGATGTTGCGAGGCGGATTCTGGGATCGGGGAAGGCTGCAATGGGCGAACGATCGTGGTCCCACTTCGTCGCAGACGACCCATCTCGGCGGGCAATCCTCCAATGCGATCACGGAGCATTACCCGGTCGGTGCGAATAATTGATGCCGCATGCCCGCTCACCGACACTGGTGAGCGGGCATGTTTATCCAGATAGCGGGAGTGATGCGCGGTAATCGACAATCGTCGGGCGAGCGGGTGGCGCGGAGTGGTCGGCTCCTCGCGCGTCCGCAGCAAACGTCGCACGGTACACCCACGCTCGGTGTCCAGCCGCTGTCGCTCGATGGGGGGCGCGACGGCCTCCTCTACATACCGACCGGCTACACCCCAGAACGCCCAGCGCCGCTGGTGCTGGCGTTGCACGGCGCGGGCGGCAACGCGCGACACGCCCTTGATCCGTTGCTGCCCCTGGCCGACACGGCTGGGGTGATCATCTTCGCGCCGGATTCCCGACGCCAGACCTGGGATGTGATCCTCGGCGGCTATGGCCCCGATATTGCCTTTGTCGACCAGGCGTTGGCGCGGGTTTTCGAACGCTATGCCGTGGACACGACGCGCATCGCCGCCGAGGGGTTTTCCGATGGTGCCTCATACGCGCTCTCGATCGGCCTCACCAACGGCGATCTCTTCACCCATGTCATCGCGTTCTCGCCGGGGTTCGTTGCCCCCGCCGAGGTGCAGGGAATGCCGCGCCTCTTCATTGCACACGGCACCGCCGACACGGTCCTGCCGATCGATGTTTGCAGCCGCAGGATTGTGCCGCAAATGCGTCGTGCGGGTTACGCCGTCCACTATCACGAATTCGATGGTCCCCACACGGTTCCCCCCGCCATCGCGCATGAGGCCCTCGGCTGGTTCGGTACGGGGGACGCTTAAGTGTGTGCGATGCGTATCCGCTCGCGCGTCCTGTTGGTGGCACGAACACCGCGCGGAAAGGGAGCGGGAACGGGACGACACACGAGCGGATGGCAACCCTCCCTCGTGGGAGTTGGGGGCGATGTCGCGGACACGTTTGGGTTAATCATGCGGCTCGGTTTAGGGAGGTTGCGGTCGAGCCCGATGAGCGCGAAAATCCCCCATCGAACACCCGCACATCCGGCGGTCAGTAGAGGCGGTTGACATACCAGAATGGGAGCGAGGAGAAAGGCGATGGCGGTGATCCCCTTCGAGCAGATGCGTGCCATGCCGGTGGTTGATCAGCACGACGTGCTGGTCGGGCTCGTGGACGACGTGGTCGTCGATCTGGAGGCGAGCGACATCTACTACGTGGTGGTGCAGCCCGCGGGCGTGCTAGAGGGGCAGGGTTTGGGCCGCGCGCGTCTGGCGATCCCGCTGCGCGCCTTCGAGACCCTGCCGGACTGCCTGCGCCTGCCGCGCGACGCCGCCACGATCAGTAAGATGCCGCGTGTCGCACCCGACCAGCCGGGCTACGGTAGCAAGGAATACGAGGCGAAGATCTTCGGCTATTGGGGCGTCGGCCGCTGAGCGCGCCGGGCTCCCCTCGCCGCCGCCTCGCGCCTCGATGGTGGTCGGCCCGCGGGGGGTGCCACGAGTATCGCCCGCGAGTTTTCGTTGTGCGACAAACTTGCCCAGATCGACGACGAGTCGGCGTATCCGACAGCCGATGAGCGAGGCGAGCCCGGCCTGTTCCAATAGCGGTGCCATAAAACGCCCTCGCGTGCTCCTCTCGGGGGCGTAACCGTCCTCCCACGCGAACGTGTAGGAAGGGTATCGCATCACGCGCGGGCTTGCTGCGTCCCGAGTCTGGTTGCGGAGGCGGTGTGACTGCCCGCTACTGCCCGGTGATCTCGACCACATCATCCTTGATGGTCTCGATTGTACGGCGTGGCACCGCGTCGGCTTGTCGTAGGCGCCGGCCGCCCGTCGCCGCGAGCCCGGCACCGCCACCGGCGGCGAGCAGGCCGACGGTGAGGGCCGCCAGCCAATCGGGTAACCCAACCCGGCGCAGGCCCAACGTCGCCGCGGCCAGGAGCGTCAGGACGCCGCCATAGGCGACCGCTGTGCCAGCCGCGACTAAGCCGACATCGGCCCCGGCGCGTATCGCCTTCTCGCGCAATTCCGCCTGCGCCATCGCGGCTGCCTTGTTCGCCTCGCCGCGCACGAACAGCTCCGCCGCGTGCGCGAAGGTCGCGACGACCCCGCCGATCGTCGCTGTGGTTCCTCGGCTCTCCATCAGTATCCCTCCTGGCTCGATCGTTCGCCCAATTGTGGCGGCAGGCACCATCCAGGATAGCTGCCGCGAGTAGACACGAGGTCGCGGAGGTCAACGGGAGCGTCAACAGCGCCGACTCGCGCGCATTTTCCCCGTATCGCGGGAGCCGGACCGTTTCAGGGAGGGGCGGTTGCGCTCGTCGGCGCTGGCACCCGAGTTGCAAGGGGCGCTGCGGAGACACGGCGAGCGACAGGGGGGCAAACATGACCGTGAGGACGGTCAAGACGATCCGCGATGACCAGGACTTCGGTGTCTTTCGGCCTGGATGAGCGTCCCGTCGCTGCCGGGTGGACCCGCGTGTGCGGGGCAAGTGAGGAGGGTGATGATGACAGTGAAGGCGGCGTTCTGGGGGCTTGCGGCAGGGCTAGTCGGCGTGGCGGCGATGACCGCCGGGGAGAAGATCGAGCAGCAATTCACCCGTCGTCCTAACTCCTTCGTGCCGGCGCACACGCTGGAGCGCTTGCTGCGCCTCCCACAGAAGCCCGATCGAGAGCGCGTCTGGCTGAACTGGGCGATGCACTGGGGCCAGGGTATCGTGCTGGGCGCGGTACGCGGCCTCATGGCCGAGCGCGGGCTGCGCGGGCCGGTCGGCGCGCTCCTCTTCGTGAACTTACGCCTGCTGAATGACCAGACGCTGGAGAATGCGACCGGGGTCGGCGCGCCGCCGTGGACCTGGCCGATCGACGAGCAGCTCATCGACATCACGCACAAAGGGATCTACGCCGTCGTTACCGGGTTGGTGGCCGACCGGCTGATCGCCGGTCCCACCGGTATCCCAGCGCCGCGCAAGCCGTGGTCGCTGCGGTAGCGCCCCACCGGCGCGAAATCTTCACGAATGGGCCTGGTCTCAGGATTGCGCCGCCGCACACCACCTTCACCCGCAAGCCGTTCGCCCGGACCAGGTGCTCGCCACGGTCGAGCGCGTCTTAAAGAGGGCCGATACGTTAGCGTCTCGGGCGCA
>DATCMP010000113.1:0-4090 GCA_036563365.1 Thermomicrobiales bacterium | reverse complement strand
CGTTCGGACTGGTGCCGTTGCGCTTGCGGCGGGCCAGTTCGCGGCGGCCTGTACCGGCATCACAAGTCCATCGTCTACTGCCACGGCGACTACAGCGCCGTATATCTATGAGGTTCGCGCGACCGTCGCGGCGCTCCCGCTGTCACGCCTTGTGCAGCAGGCCGCTTTCATTGTTTTCGTCGAGGTTGTCCGGCTCCTTCCGGCCCGCTGGAACACGGCGGACGGTTCGCGCCCGCCCGACCCGCAGCGCACGCAGCCGACGATCTATCGCCCGGTCGAGATCCGCATCATCGAGCAGTTGCAAGGTCCCCCGTTGCCATCACCCGCCCTCCTCGCGGCCCTCGGCGGGCAGATAGGGGGTGATAAGGTCGGTATCTACCCCTCGGGTTTATTCGAGTATCTGCCTGGCGAACGCGCGCTCGTCTTCCTCGATCCACCCGAACTGTTTCCCCTCGGGGGGGCGCGTATGCCGGTGTACAAGCTGGTGAGCAAGTATGTGCTCACCGCCGACGACCATCTGCACGACATAGACCCCGACCGGCCCTTCGGCGGCACGTATCGCCACTATTCCTGGCAAGAGATTCGCAGCACCATCGCCGCTCGAGTTCCGTCTAGCCCGACGGTTACACGGTAAGATCAGAAAGCATCTCAAACAAAAAGGCCGGACACGCGCGTGTCCGGCCCCTCTTGTGTTGGCGGGAAGGGAGGGATTTGAACCCTCGAAGGAGATTTAAGCCTCCTTAACCGCTTAGCAGGCGGCCCCGATCGACCACTCTGGCACCTTCCCGTGCTGCGAAACCCGGCGGAGAGGGAGGGATTCGAACCCTCGAAGGATTGCTCCTTACCCACTTAGCAGGCGGGCCCATTCGGCCACTCTGGCACCTCCCCAGGGACTGGGATCGAGGAACTTGGCGTTGTGGTCGACGGAGAGGGAGGGATTCGAACCCCCGGAGCTTTCACTCTGCTGTTTTCAAGACAGCCGCCATCGTCCACTCGGCCACCTCTCCTCATAGCGCGCCAGTATAGCACCCTGGCGTCGGGGCTGTCGAGACTGGCGCATGGTGAGAGAACGATTTCACCGCAGAGGCACAGAGACGCAGAGACGCGCAGAGAACGATGGAGGGACGGACCGCTCCCCCGACCCCTCCCCTAAAGCGGGAGGGGTGCCTCGTTAAGGAGTGGTCGGCAACCGCGAATCCAGCAGCGTTACCAGCAACGGAGCTGGCCCTGTCCCCGCCGCATATCCAACGACCACCGCGCCTCTGACGAGTCACCCCTCCCCTGTAGGGGAGGGGCCGGGGGAGAGGTTAAACGCCCCGGACCTTGGCCGCAAATGGTATACTTCACCATGCACAACGACACGCGGGAAGGAGCGAACGTACGCATGAAAAAGGGCCAATCACAGCTAGCGCTCGATCTTGGTGCAGCGGCTGCCGGGCAAGGGGCGGGGGCGACCATGCCGACGGGCAACGCCACGTCTGCACCTGAGGTGGCAGCCGAGGTTCCGCGCCCGACGCTGCTCTTGCTCGACGGTCATGGCCTGGCGTTTCGCGCCTTCCACGGGATGCGGATGCCCCTCTCCACGACGAAGGGTGAGCCGACGAACGCGGTTTACGGCTTCAGCCTGATGCTGATGGCGGTGTTGGAGCGCTATCACCCTGACCAGATGGTGATGACGTTCGACATCGGGCGTACCTTCCGGCACGAACTGAGCGCCGATTACAAGGCGCATCGCGCACCGATGCCCGACGAGTTGCGCCAGCAGATGAGCCGCATCCGGCAACTGGTCGAGGCGTTCGGGATCCCGATCCGCGAGGTGCGCGGCTTCGAGGCCGACGACGTGATCGGCACCCTCTCGGCCAAAGCCGCCGCCGACGGTTTCGCGGTGACGATCATCACCGGCGATTCGGACCTCCTGCAACTCGTCGGCGACGGTGTGGAGGTGGTGACGCCGGGGGCGAATAACAGCTTCTCCGATCTGCGCGTCTACGATGTCGAGGCGGTGCGCGAACGCTACGGCTTCGATCCGCCGCTCGTCGCCGACTACAAGGCGCTCGTCGGCGATACCTCCGACAATATCGCCGGGGTGCCGGGGATCGGCGCGAAGACGGCGCAGGCGCTGATCGCACAGTTCGGCCCGATCGAGGCGATGCGGCACCATCTGGACGAGGTGAAGCCGCCGCGTGCCCGCAAGGCGTTGGAAGAACATTTCGGCGCGGCGGTCGCGGCGAAGGAGCTGACGACGATCCGCCGCGATCTGGCGCTCGACCTCGAACTCGGCCCGCACGAAGGTGCCTACGACCGCGACCGCGTCCTCGATTTCTTCCGCGAGCTGGAATTCAGTTCGCTCGTCGCGCGGGTGCCGCAGCCCTGGCACGAGCAGGAGACGGCAGCCGCCGCGCCGAAAGAACCGCCGCTCGAATACGCGCGGATCACGATCGACGACGAGGAGCAGCTGGCCGCGCTCGCCGCCGCGCTCCGCACGGGGGAGCCGTTCGCGGTCGATGTGGAGAGCGATGCGCTCGACCCGATCCGCGCCAACCTCGTCGGGATCGCCATCGCCACCGGCCCCGACCGCAGCTACTACGTCCCGGTCGCGCACAAAGAGGGCAAGCAGTTGCCGCTCGCGCGGGTCCGCGAGGTGCTGGAGCCGATCCTGGCCGACGAGACGCTGCCGAAGTACGCGCATCACGGCAAGTACGATCTGCTGGTGCTCGGCAATGCCGGGATCACCTTGCGCGGCGTGACGTTCGACACGATGCTCGCCGCCTATCTGCTAGGGGAATCGACGGTCGGGTTGAAGGACCTGGCTTTCACCAAGCTCGGGATCGAGATGACCCCGATCGAGGAGTTGATCGGGCGCGGCAAGGCGCAGATCACGATGGCCGAGGTGGCGATCGGGCCGACGACCGATTACGCCGGGGCCGATGTCCACATCACCTACCGGCTGGTCGAGCCGTTCGCGGCGCGGCTGCGCGAGCGCGAGCTCGTGCGGGTCTTCGAGACGATCGAGATGCCGCTGGTGCCGGTGCTGGCCGACATGGAGCGGACCGGGATCGCGCTCGACGTGGACTATCTCAAGACCCTGTCCGGCAAGATCACCGAGGTGATCAACCAGCGCGAGCGCGAGATCCACCGGCTGGCCGACAAGGAGTTCAACATCAACTCGACGCAGCAACTGGCGAAGGTGTTGTTCGAGGATCTGGGCCTGACGGGGCGGAAGCGGACGCAGAAGGGCTACTCGACCAATGTCGATGTCCTCGAAGAGCTGCGCGATAAGCACCCGATCGTCGAGGCGATCCTCGAATACCGGCAGTTGGGCAAGCTGAAATCGACCTACGTCGATTCGCTGCCGCTGATGCTCAACCCCCACACCGGGCGGGTCCACACCTCGTTCAACCAGACGATCGCCTCGACCGGGCGGCTCAGTTCGGTTAACCCGAACCTGCAGAATATCCCGATCCGCACCGAGATCGGGCGCGAGGTGCGGCGCGCGTTCATCGCCGACAACCGCTCGGCGCACCGCCTCTTCCCCGACGAGGAGTCGGTGCTGGTCGGGGCCGATTATTCGCAGGTGGAGTTGCGGCTGCTGGCCCACCTCAGCGGCGACGAGAACCTGATCGCCGCCTTCCAGCGCGGCGAGGACATCCACCGGCGCACGGCGGCGCTGGTCAACGACATCCCGCAGGAGCAGGTGACGAGCGACCAGCGCCGGATCGCCAAGAGCGCGAACTTCGGGATCATCTACGGCCTCAGCGCCTATGGCCTCTCGCGGGATACCGGGATGCCGGTGGCGCAGGCCGACCGGTTCATCAAGGCGTATTTCGAGCAGTACCCGAAGGTGCAGGCGTACCTCGAAAGCAGCCGCGAACACGCGCGCCGCACCGGCTACGTCTCCTCGATCATCGGGCGGCGGCGCTACATCCCCGACATCGACTCGACCAACGGGATGAAGCGGAGCGCCGCCGAGCGGATGGCGATCAACATGCCGGTGCAGGGGACCGCCGCCGACCTGATGAAGGAGGCGATGCTGCGGATCCACGAGGCGTTGCCCGCCGAAGGGCTGCTGACCAAACTCCTCCTCCAGGTC
>DATCMP010000109.1:0-8669 GCA_036563365.1 Thermomicrobiales bacterium | reverse complement strand
ATCCCCTGACCCGGCAGGGGACCACGGCCTACTGAAGTAGGCTGGGTTCGGCATCCGCGCGGTGGTTTCCCCCCACCAGCAAGATTCGTGGCGAACCTCGTCCGCGCAGGCGGACATCGTGGCCGCAGCCCTTAGCCGGGGTTTCAATCCCGGTCTGGCCCGCAGACCACCTAGCGTCGCACTCCCCTGGCCCACCGGCCCCTACGCCCACTCGCCGGTTCGCTACCGACTCCCCACCATCTCCCGCGCCTCGGTCGCGCGCCCTTGCAGCCCGAACTCGCGGGCCAGTTGCGTAACCGTCCGCTCGCGATCGACGTGGTTCGGCAACATCGTCGTCACCATGATCTCATCCGCGCCCGCCTCGTCGGCGAACGCCGTAACCTGGCGATGTACTTCCGCCGCGTCCCCGGCGATGTAGCTCAGCGGCATCGAGGCCAGGAACGCCCGCTCGCTCGGCGACCACGGGTAGTCACGCGCCTCTTCGACCGTGGGATATTGCCCTAACTGCCCGGTACGCAGCCGCAGCAGGAAGAGATCGTTGACGCGCGACAATTCCTGCGCGTGTTCGGCCGTCTCGCCGACCGTCACCGACACCGTCAGCATCGCGCGCGGCGCGGGATTGCGCGCGGAGGGGATGAACTGCTCACGATACTGGCGCAGCGCCGCGACCGCCCCCCCCTTGTTGATGTGCGCCGCGAACGCGAAGCCGAGCCCCGCGCTGGCCGCCAACTGCGCGCTGAAATCGCTCGACCCCAGCAGCCAGAGCGGTGGCATCGGCACGTCGGCCGGCACCGCCTTGATCTTCGCGAACGGGTGCTCGGCGGGGAAATTGCCTTCGTCGAAGGCGATCAGCTCCGCGAGTTGCTGCGGGTAATCGTCGCCGGTCATCGCCTCGCGCGAGCGACGCATCGCGAACGCCGTCAGACCATCGGTCCCCGGCGCGCGGCCCAGGCCCAGGTCGATCCGCCCCGGATGCAGTGCTTCGAGCAGCCGGAACGCCTCGATCACCCGCAGCGGAGCATGGTTCGGCAACATCACGCCGCCCGAACCGAGGCGGATATGGTTCGTATCCGCGCCCATATGCGCGATCAGGATCTCCGGCGCGCTGCTCGCCAGCCCGGTCGTGTTGTGATGCTCGGCGTACCAGAGCCGGTGATAGCCCAAGCGGTCGGCCAGTTGCGCCAGCGCGGTCGCCTGCCGCAACGATTCGCCCGAGGTCGAGCCGCGCTCGATCGGCGTCAGGTCGAGGAAAGAAAGCGGACGGATCATCATCGATCGCCTTTCGCGGAATTCGTACATACCCGGCCTGTCGCCCGCAACGGGCAACGCCAGACGCGCGCACGAGGTTTAGCCCTCGCGCGCGTCCTCTACAACGCCGGGGTGGTGACGGGGATTCCTGGGCGGGAGGGGGGACCAACCTATGCCGCTCCCGCTGCACCGGATATGGGCCGAATGGGCGACGGCGACCCGCCCCTGAGGCGAGAGGGTTGGGGGATCGCTGGACTGCGGGGAGGCGCGCCGCGACGCGCCGAGGCGGGGCGTGCCCTTACGATCGCCCTCTGGGGAGATGGATCCTGGCGCGGACGCCACCGACCAACTGCGTGAGGGTCACGTGCCCACGCCGCGCGACCGATGGGGCGACGGTGCCGCGCCGTCGGAGGCGCACGAGGTACAGGGCCAGCGCGAGCACAACCACGAAGATGAGGTACACCCCACCGGTGATCAACAGATCGAAGAACGATGATTCGGTCGCCACAATCAACTCCTCCGCGCGGGCCGCTCGTCGGCGGAGCGCGCCGCGATGCGCTCGCGCCCACCGCCGATCGTAGCGCGCGACGATCGCGCCCGCTATCCCCCAGGCCGACTGGCCCCCACCCGCCGATCGGGCTACCGCGCGGCTATTGCGGTCGAATCGAGCCGGTAGGCGATGAAGTCCGGCGTCGCTTCCGGCCCACCGATGACCGTTTGCCCGCCGGGATACCGCACCCGCACCGCGTCGATCTGCGCGAGGTGATCCCCCATGAAGAGGAAAACGACCGTGTCGGCCCCCTCCGTGATCGCCAACTCGTCGCGGAGATCGGGGTGCAGCCCGCGCTCCTCGATCGCCACCCCCGGCGCGAAGTAGCGCCGGATCTCGTGGTCGGCGGGCCAGCGCCCCGGATAGAAGTAGGTCTGGCTCTCCGGGGGCAGCGTGGCGAGATAGCGCGAGGCATCCACCATCTCCACCGCGAAGGTCCAACGCGCCTCCGACGACCGCGCGAAATGGCCGAAATAACCGTCGATCGCCCCCTGAGCCAGGACGGCCACGATCGCCGCCGCCGCCAGCCCCAGCGTCGGCAGGAAGATCGTCCGCCCGCGCGCCGCGCCCAGGTACGCGCGCACCTGCGTCAGCGGCCAGGTGAGCGCCAGCCCCGCGAAGAGCGCCACGAACGGTGCCAGCGCGAAGGTGCGCCGCGCCGCGCCATCCATCGTCATCGCGGCGCTCAGCGGCAGGAGGAGCGCCACGCAGACCCCGAAGAGGGCGAGCGGTCGCCCGCGCCGCTGGCAGCAGCCGATGGCGGCCCCCGCCACCGCCAGCGCCAGCAACGGCGGCGGGAGGATCGGGGTGGTGCCGCTCCCATCGGCCCCATCGACCCGCGGCTCGCAACACGACTGCTGCCAGTAGGCACCATAACGGTCGGCCAGGAAGCGGGCGCGCGGCGGGAAACCCGGCAGTTCCCGCCAGGCGGCGGTGTTCGTCACCGACACCACCCGCACATGTCCCGTGTAATCATTGATCGGGTCGGCGGCGTAACGGAGCAGCGGCAGCGCCACCAGCCCCAGCACGATCGGCAGCGCCAGCACCGGCACGAGACGCCACAACGCCCCCCGCGTCCCCCGCGCCCGCCACCACCCCGCGCCCACGGCGAGCCCGACGAACAGCCCGGTGATCGCGATGAACAGCGGGTGGGAGTTGTAACTATAGACCCCCAGGCCCAGACACAACCCGGCCAGCCCCCACCAGCGCCAGTCGTTCCGGCGCAGCGCCTCGACCAGCGCACCCACCGTCAGCACCGCCACGAGCGGCCAGGCGACCAGCGGGAATCCGATCCGCGAGAAGTGCAGATGCCACCCCTGCGTCGCCAGCAGCGCGGCCCCGGCCAGGGCGGCGGCGGTGCCGTACGAGCGGCGCACAACGCAGAAGAGGGCCAGCACGGTCAGCGTCCCGAGGAGGGCCGGCACGATCCGCACCGCCAGGATCGTGTTGCCCAGCAGGCGTTCCGCCAGGGCGATCAGGTAGAACGGGCCGGTCGGTTGCCCGAGCGCATCCAGCGAATACGGCCCGATATTCCCTTCGCGCAGGATCCGCACGCTCTCCAGGCCGGTGGTCGCCTCGTCGCCGTGCAGCCCCAGCGGCACCGTCGTGAGATGGTAGGTCCGCAGCAGCAGCGCCACCAGCACGATCGCCGCGACCGCCGAGCCCTCCCAGAGCCACCGCCGCGACCACACCTTTCGGCGCGGCACCGCCGCTTCGCGGGCGTAGAGCAAGCTGGCGGGGCGCGTGGCAAGCATCGACAACTCTCCTCGCCGAGGGCAGCGTAACCAAGCCCGGGCGCGCGGTGACACGGTAACCGGTGGCGATCTCCTATCACTCGTTACGATAATTCCCGCACGCCCGCGCGACTATCCCCCGAAATGCCCGTCTATGGCTGCGCGATCCGGGACGATCGGCGGGACGATCGGGCTACCATCGCTCGCCCCCGGCGAGGCACGAGGAACAAACCGGCCCGCCCGCCCGTATCTCCATCGTAGCCCCACCAGCCCTCGCGATGGGAAATGGGCGGAGAGATGGGGACACGGGCGAAGGAGCACCGATGGGGGAGTGGGCCGGCCGGGCGATCGGGGAGTACACGCTGCACGAGCCGCTCGGCACCGATCGGTACGGCACGCGCTACCGCGCCACGGCGACCGCGACCGGCGAGCCTGCCACCGTGTGCGTCATCCCCCCGCCGACGAGCGACGATCGCTGGTTCGCCGACCGCGTCGCCAGCACCTTGCGGCGCTATATCGGCGTCGATCATCCCCACCTCGCGGCGCTCACGGCGGTCGGCGAGGCGAACGGCGCGGTCTATACCGTCGGGCCACCGCTGGATGGCACGCCGTTACGTGCCCGGCTCGGCTCACCGCTCCCGCCCGCCGACGTCGCCGCGCTCCTCGGGCCGATCGTCGCCGCGCTCGATACGCTCCACGGTCGGTATCTCGCCCACGGCGATCTGCGCCCCGAGACGATCCTCCTCACGATCAATGGACCTCTCCTCACCGCTGCCGGGCTCGCCCTCGCCGTCGCCGATGCCGCCCGCCTCTCGGCTAGCAGCGCCCGGGCAACGCCCGCCGACGAGGCGATCTACCGCGCGCCGGAAATCGCGAGCGGCGGTCTCATCGACGCCCGCGCCGACATCTACGGCCTCGCCGTCATCGCCTACGAAGCGTTAACCGGTCGGCCACCATTTCCCTCGGAGACGGTGACGGGTTTGCTGGGTCAACACGGCAACACGACGCCCGCGCAGCCGCGCGAGCGGAACGCCGCCCTCTCGGTCGCCGCGCATGATCTCCTCCTGCGGGGGCTGGCAACGTCGCCGTACCAACGCCCCGCCAGCGCCGGCGAACTGCTCGCCGCGCTCAGCCCCGCCTCCGCTACCCCGACGACGATCTCCCCCGCTACCCCATCGCCCAGCCCCACACAGGCGACATCACCCAGCGTGCCAGCCGCACCACCGCGCCCGCAAGTGCAGCCGTTCACCGCGCCTGCGCCCTTCACCGCGTCGGCGTGGGCGACACCAATCCCCGGCGCACCATTACCGTTGCCGCAGACACCGGTGCCGCCAGCCAACCCGCCCGCCCCCGCCCCGCGATCCGCGCTGGATGGTGCCGCGAGTGGGGGCATCGGGCAGCGGCAGTCGCCCCCGCCAGCGCGGCAGGTCAATGTTCCCGGCGGCAGACCCGCGGGCAACGCGAGCGGCGGCGTAGCAACCGCCTACACCTATGCCTCGCCGCCCAGCTTCGACGCCCGAGCCGTAACCGCTGACACCGCGCAGCAACTCGTCGCGGGCCGGGTGCGGCTTGTCAACACCCTGGCGGCACTCGCCCGCCAACGCGCCGTCGCCCCCCTAGCCGCGAAGCGTCAGCAGCTGATCAGCACCCTCCGCGCGGTCGCCACGACCACCGCGAAAGCGGGAAATCGCGCAGGCCCGGCCCCCGCGCGTCGCGAACGGCGGGTCGCGCAACGCCCGGCCCCCGCCGCACGCGCCGCCCGTTATGTCGATAATTGGCGCGAGGTCTACAGCGTCCCGCCCGAAGAAGCGTTGGGCGCGCTCGTCAAGGGCAGCGGCACCCTGGTTTTCGGGGCGATCTTCGGCGGGATCGTCTTCCGCGACGTTCGCTGTGTCTTGCTGATCGCCGTCATCGGGGCGCTGGGGCTACTCGCCAATTGGCGCTCGACGATCGAGCGGGTCATCATCTGCAACGCCGACGGTTTTATCGTCGAGTCGGGCTTCTTCCCCTGGCGGCGGGTCGGGCGGTTCTACCGCTGGAGCGAGATTCGCGCCGTCCGCTATTACGAAGGAACCGGCAACAAAGCGAAGGGCACCCGCTCCGCCGCCGGGGGTATCGGCCACTTCGTCGTGTCAACCCCGAGCGGCGAGGTCTTCGACCAGACCAACGCCTACGCCGGGTACGATTTTAGGGGGTTGATGGCGCGCTTCGCCGAGCAGACCCCCAACCTGTCTTATACCTGGCTCCCCAACGAACAGGTCGGCACACGCCCGGTGATCAAGCGCGTCGGCGAGTACAGCATGGTCACGCGGCGGTAATCGCGCCCCGCCCGGTCGGCGCGTCACGCGAGAAAGGCAAGGGTGGCGGTGACGGACGAGGCATTGCGCGCCGAGTTGCTGGCGATGGAACGCGCCGATCGGGCCACCAGGGCGGCGCTGGTCGAGCGCGGCGAATTGCACGGCGGGGGTTATCACCCGGAGATGGCCGCCGTCCATCGTCGCCACAACGCGCGGATGACCGAGATCGTCGCGTCCGTCGGCTGGCCGGGCCGCTCCCTCGTCGGCGACGACGGCTGCCGCGCCGCCGGGTTCATCATCCAGCATGCCATCCTCGACCCGGCGTTGCAGCGTCGCTCCCTGCCGTTGCTGGAGGCGGCGGTCGCGACCGACGAGGCGTTCCCGCCGATGCTGGCCTTCCTCACCGATCGTGTCCTGATGGAACGCGGCCGACCGCAGCGTTACGGCACCCAGCACATCGGCGGCCCGGACGGCACGCTCATCCCCTGGCCGATCAGCGACCCCGAGACGGTCGACGCGCGCCGCAAGGCCCTTGGCCTGGACCCGCTCGCCGCGCGTACCGCTGAGTTGCAGCGGCAAGTCGACGGCGAGCAACGCGCGCGAACCGGTGGGTGAACGGTCAAGGCAGCACCGGGCCGATCCTCGAAAGTTCTCCCGCCGCCCCCGGGCCGCTTGCTCCGGTATACTGTGCCGCGAGAGCGGAGGAGCGATGAGCAGCACCTGGGACGATCAGGAGCACGAGGGGACCCGCTTCGACGAGGCGGCGTTGGGCGACGCCACCCTGCGCGGCTGCCGTTTCGTGCGCTGCACCTTCCGCCACGCCGATCTCGCCAGCACCCTCACCGAGCGTTGCGTCTTCGAGTGGTGCGACTTCACCGGCGCGAAGCTGAACGGCGCGGTCCACGACGGCTCGGCCTTCCTCAACTGCGATTTCAAGCTCGCCAAGCTCTTCGCGTCCGAGTTCCGCGAGTGCAAGATGACCGGCTCTTCCTTCGAGGAGGCCGATCTCGGCGCGATCCAGATCCGGGGCGGTGATTGGTCCTACACCCGCCTGCGGTTCCACGAACTCCGCAAGCGCGACCTCCGCAACATCCGCTTCGCCGAAGCCGATCTCTACGAGTGCGACCTGCGCGGCAGCGATCTGCGCGGGGCCGATCTCAACCACGCCAATCTGCAAAAGACCCGCCTCGACAAGACCGATCTGCGCGGCGCGAAGATGGAGGGGATCGACTTCCGCTCCCTCGAACTGAAGGGGACGCGGCTCGACTTCATCCAGGCCGTCCTCCTCGCCCGATCCTACGGTGCGCGCGTCGATTTCGAGTAATAGCGACCCGCATTCGGAAGGGCACGGGAAAGAGAGGGCGGGCGGTCATCGTCCCCTTCATTGGGATTCAACCGCCCGCCACCAACCGCTTGCCACACCCCTGCCGCTCGCTACTACCACCCGCGCAACAGAAGATTGCGCCCGACGGTGCTATAGTGCGGACACGAACCGACAGCAACACCGCACCACATTTGGCGAAGGAGGGAGCAGCCGATGAAGATCACCGGGATCACGACCGAGGAATACCAGTGGCCGCGCCACACGCCGATCAGCAACGGCCTGCACACCTACACCCATAGCGGCCTCGCCCTGGTGAAGATCGCGACGGATGCAGGGATCACGGGGATCGGCCTCGGCGGCGGCGGGCCGATCGGTCGCGCCACGGTCGAGGTGCTGACGCCGCTGCTGCTCGGCGAGGACCCGATCGACGTGGAGCGCCTCTGGCACGCGATGTGGGTGCCGAAGCTGATCGGGCGGCGCGGGCTGACGACGCGGGCGATCAGCGCGATCGACATCGGCCTCTGGGACATCAAGGCCAAGGCGGCGGGGCTGCCGCTCTACAAGCTGCTCGGAGGCTTCCGCGACCGCGTCCCCACCTACATCGCGGGCGGCTATTACGAGCGTGGCAAGGGGCTGAAAGAACTTCAGCAGGAGATGTACGACAACATCGCGATGGGCGCGCGGGCGATCAAGATGAAGGTCGGCGGCGTGGAGATCGGGGAGGATGTCGCGCGCGTCCGGGCGGTGCGCGAGGCGATCGGGCCGGACATCAAGCTGCTGGTCGATGCCAACTGCGCCTACCGCTTCTACGACGCCATCCGCTTCGCCAAGCGGATCGAGGAGTTCGACCCGTTCTGGTTCGAGGAGCCGGTCAAGCCGGACGACTACGACGGCCACCGCAAGCTCGCCGCCGCCACCAGCATCCCGATCGCGACCGGCGAGAACGAGTACACGCGTTACGGCTTCCGCGACCTGATCGCCCACGACGCGGCGGCGATCCTCAACGCCGATGCCAAGGTGCTCGGCGGGGTGACGGAGTTCATGAAGGTCGCGGCGCTGGCCCAGGCGCACGACCTGGACATCGCGCCGCACGGCTCGCAGGACATCCACGTCCACCTCGTCGCGGCGATCAGCAACGGTCTGATCCTGGAGTTCTACCGCGACAGCGTCGATCCGATGTGGGCGCAAATGTACCAGCACACCCTGCGCCTCAACGACGACGGCACCGTCAGCCCGCCCGATGTCCCTGGCATCGGCGCCGACCCGAATTACGAAGCGCTGGCCCCGTATCGCGTGGCGTGAGGGCGACGGACCTCTCCCTCGGCCCCTCCCCTCCACGGGAAGGGTGACTTGTCAGGGGCGCGGTGGCGCAACGAGGCCCGGCGTCTTCCTCGACGCCGGGCCTCGTTGCGCGATGCACGCGAATTCAACGGCTACACACGTTCCACCGAGGCTCCCCTCCCTCTTCAGGGGAAGGGCCAAGCCTCCCACATCCACAATCCACCACCGCTTCTCAC